>MHZD01000190.1 GCA_001828645.1 Planctomycetes bacterium RIFOXYC2_FULL_41_27
GATTGAATCTTTTTGAAGTCAATATTAAAAACAAAACGCGTTTCAAATTTAAACGTATGTAAACATAGGAGTTATAAACAGAGTCCTGCTGAAATAATGACATCCGCACTCGACAGTTCATCAGTTTTGACTTGAAATCAAAGGATGGGTTTATGTAACATCGCTTTTGCAAAATTACAATTATACCTAAAAATTGCAATAGGCCATGGATGAACACGGCGTGGCTGGTTCAATCTTGCAGATTGAACCGTATATTGTGAACCAGACTATAAATTTTAAACTGCTAACAGTTGTAAAATACTGGATTATTTAGTTCATTCAATCGAGAACGACTGAACCAGCGAAGTTTTGCGTGCAACAGCGTTTCACTGACAAGGGTGTTTCCAAGAAGAGTTTGGGAACAGGCAGTGATATAAAAAAGCTGCTGCCAAAGGCAGCAACCTAATTTACATCTTTTTGGTCATATTTAGAAAGTCTGTGCATATGGAAATATATGACGTCGTTAAGCAGGTAGGAATTTCTGGTTCCATGTGGGAAGAATCTATTGAAAGGCATGATGTTGTCCGTGAGGAATTCGATGGTGTTTGCTTTTATCGGGTGACGAAAAAGGTTGGTGAGTTGGGGAAAGGGGCGATCGTCACCCAGGAAGGCATCCTCTTTGATTTTCCGCGTATTGCCCGAATAATGCATCTGGAAAATGGCATCCGTAAGGCTTTTACCCAACCATTTTATGTCGAAGAAAAGGTCGACGGTTACAACATTCGGGTTGCCCGCATTCAAGGCCGTGTGCTGGCCTTTTCGCGCGGTGCATACGTCTGCCCCTTCTCGACAGATCGGATCGTGGATTTTTTGGATGTAAAAAAGATATTTGATGAGCATCCGGGCTTAATTGTTTGCGGTGAATTTGCAGGTCCGGATAATCCTTACAACATTGAATATCCCCCGTACGTAAAGGAGGATATCAGATTTTTTGCTTTTGATTTAATGCTGTTGAATAAACCTCATAGTATTCCTGTCGAGGAGAAGTATAAACTCTTTGATGCGTATTGTATGCCAACTGTCAGGAGATTTGGGCAATTTTTAGTCTCCGACATTCTTGCCCTGAAAAAAGTTATTAAAGAGTTGGATGAGACAGGGTGTGAAGGGATCGTAATAAAACCAACCCATCCTGCTGAAGATATCCTGAAGTACGTGACATTAGGCTCCTGTTTACGTGATATCCATGTTACTGCCCCACTGATGGCGGAGATGATGTCTGAGTTTTTTACCCACCGCATCATTCGTGCAGCCATGTTTATTCAGGAACATGTCAATTCGTTGAAATCAGAAGTTTTCGCTCAACTGGGGGAGGTAATGTTGAAACCCGTATATGAAAGTGTTACCAAGGCGGCGCGGGGAGAACTGATTGACGAAAGATTTCTTCTAAGATTTCGGGAAGAAGAAAATATTCAAAGGATGACCGATCATCTGCATAGGTGTAAGGTAAAATTCGAGATTTTGTCAAAAAACAAAGAAGGTGCTTACTGGCACGTCCGGTTTGCAAGAAGATGTTACGCCTCGTACGAGATCCTCCAGAGACACCTGGACGGCGCATCTCATGTTGATTAGTTTTTCAAGATAATCAAATTATTTGTGGGCTTGCTGAATTAACGTGTCCAGAATACCCCGCAGCATGCGGGGATCAATGTATCGGATACCTAGTTTATCCGCCCACTTGACGATACCTGTATCGGCTGTCATCAGGATGCCATCCATTTCCTTAGCCAGAAGAATTAGATCAACGTCTTCTTTACTGTCAATAATTCCTTCACGAAGTGCGGAACGGTATTTTTTCCTCAGATTGTTAATAGCTTCTGGTTCAGTTTCAGGCGATGTCTCTCTTACAGCATCTTCAGCTACCCGTAAACCTTTGTCAATTCTGTGGCGCACATCCTCAATAAGTTCATACAGCAAAAAAGCCGGAACGGAAAGTTCATACCTTTTTGGGGGTTTTTGAAATATACGAATTTGCAATTCGGTGGGGATATCCTTTATTTCGACAAAATTCAGCAGTTCGTGATAAATTGTTGGCGGCATATAAAAGGTCGGTCCGTCCAATTTGCCGATAATCTCCAGGAATGCACGTAACGCATCTGTGGGACTTTCACCAAATGTTTGGTATACCTCCGGATTGGTAAAAATACTCGTATCAATGATAATTCGTTCGTGTTTGATGTCTTTTTCCATATTTGCCCCTTTATTGTATTTACCACGAAAATAATGCGTATGCGATTCTTGGTATTGCAGCAGGAACTACTCTGTTAGTAATTGTCAGGTTCAAATTCCTGCTTGCTTTATATTTTTTATGGAATTTCTTTCTCTCTCTGTAAGTTGAAATACCATTCTAAAGATATGTTCTTCTACGGGGGTCATTTCTTTGTCCCGCCTTTTCATTGCAATCTTTGCCGCCTGTAACGCCTTTTCTAATATATAGACCTTCATACCATTATCTGAATACCAGGTAAAAGAAGGAAGATATTTGGGTGGATAGGCGGGGGTAATTATATTACAGGCGAAACCAAAAACACTGCCTGTCATAATTGTTGTATTGATGGCCGTTTTTGTATGGTCTCCCATTGCCATGCCAAGGAACATATGATTTGTATCAATGATATTTTCCCCAAATTCAACCTTTATATTTCCATAGGTATTGAGTAAATTGCTGTTTACAGTACCTGCCCCGATATTCACCCATGAGCCGACATATGAATCACCGAAGAATCCGTCGTGCTGTTTATTACTGTAACTGTGAAAAATGGTATTTACGATTTCTCCTCCCACCTTGCACACCTCTCCAATATTGGCTCCTCCACGTATTCTCGAATTAGATTGAATTATGGAATGATTGCCAATATAGACAGGTCCTTCAATGGTCGTGTTTGGTGCGATGGTGACGTTATTACCTATATAAATTGGCCCATTTTCTGCATCAAATACGCAGCCTGGTTTAATCCGGCTTCCTTTACCAATAAATACCAGGTCTTCGTTGATAAGATAAACACCTTCATATAATTTTCCAGAAATCGAGCCTTCCTTGACAAACAGCATGAAATCCTTTTCTATTTGTGACTTGTTGTGTCTTATGATATCCCAGAAATAATTGATGATGGGTACTTGCGTATCAACTACCTGCACCGTGTCTTTTAGCATTTCAATGACGTCTTGTGTGAGAAATTTTTCGTGAGATATTTTTTTGGCATTATTCCCTTTGAGCCGGGCGTAGACAAGGGTATTGTCATGGACCCCAAGTTCCTCCGGACCTTCCAAGGAAACAGGGAGGGAAATAATCGCGCGCCCGTTTAAAAAAAGACAGGGAACATCTGTTGCGTGAAGGGTATTAACGCGATGAGTAAACCTCTCTTGCAATACATCTGATAGGTAATTTCTGCAAAAAAGGGTAATCGTGGCATCAGGATAGTGTCTGATAGTTCTTTCCAAATTGGAAAACAAGCCGCATCTGAGATCAAACACTGGCCTTGTATACACGAGTGGGATTAATTGTGAATGTTGGTTATCTTCAAATACACAGATGTGTTGCATGTCGGTTAGCATACTGAGACCGATAATCTTTGTCAAGCTATAAAGTCAAGTAATGCATACCTGTCCGTTGAACTGCAGTGATTCTGTTACGTGCTAATGAAATACAATGCCTTTGTTACGCAAGCCTATGCAACCGATAGATTATTTTGCCCTAAGACGTTACGATTTATTTTATTAGAGTTAAAATATTTTTTTATATACTTGACATAAGATAATTCACGTAATAGAATTAGCGAGAATGTAAAAAGACAAATTTTTTTATCGGTAAATGCCTATGAGTAGAACGCAAACCCCTATATTTTCAATACCCATGAGACGGGTAGAAGGTTTTCTTGCCGATAAAATCTGCTTTCGTGACGCAAAGGCACGAACACCGCATCCTGGTTTAATACTGGAGAATGATTCCCATAACGAATGCCGATTGCAGATATGTGATAAATTTTTAATCAAGCACGAATATAAAATCTCCAAACAGAACGGCGAACAGTTTGTTGACGTAACCAACGATAATAATATCATCCACAGAAAAGGCAACATCGTTCCCGGTGCGATGACCGTTTCAAAGATCATCCTTCCTTTAGAAATCCTCTTTGCAGAATTAGAGATATCCTCCGTAAATATAAAATTTACCGGTTCGGCTTTTTATGGCGAAAGGACGTGCAATCTCTTTTTGTGGCAGTTTGTGAGCAGCGATTATATTCAAATTGAGGTAAAAACCTATCAACAGGAGAGGGTAGTTGCCACCACGGTCATCCTGGGGCGATTGAAAACAGCGACTAAACAGGTCAAGGAAATAGAGGAGGCGTTGGTAAACAAAAAATGTCTTGCGAGGGTGCAGGCCTATTTTGAGACCTTGGGGATTCTGAGTGATTTTTATGTGAACAAGGATGGATACAAAGATTACACCTATCCTTTGGCCTATATTGCCGCACTCCCTTCAGCAGAGATTGTCAACCAATTGTCCGGTCAGGGCGGTATGATTAACATATTACGGATGGATTTCGGCAATTTCGAAAGGATTCCGATTACGGGCGATAAAGGCCCCGAAGTAAAGTTAGCGCGAGCAAAGAAGCGTAACACCTTTAATAAAATTATGACAGAGGTTGCAGAAGGGCTCGTTACTTACTATCGTGGTCTTGCGATAGTGAATCCCATAGCCAAATTTCAGAACTCTACAGAGCCTGTGCTTGATGCTCTTAATAAGCTGATAAGTCCAAAGGAAGACACCTCCATGCCTTTTGGCGGTGCCAATAAAGTCTAGCCTTACAAGTAGTTGTTCTGCTTACCTCACATTGACGTGCGAATCTATTTGCCTCAAATATCCTCAAGTTTTCAACCCAATGCTGGCGATTTCAGATTGACATCCGCTATGTCATACGATAACATGCTGACAATTATAGAATAAAGATAAATGGTATCAATTTAGTCTTTTGAAAAATTTATTAATCATGAGCTCCGTCAGGAGCAACCTGTTTGTAGCAAGATAGGATGCCATAACAGATATTAGCTCCGTTAGGAGCGACCTGTTTGCATATCAATCATATACAGATCGCTCCTACGGAGCTAATCGTATCTTAACGATTAATTGCTACAAACAGTACGCCCTTAACAGGGCTTAATTTTTCAAAACCCCAGGGCATGATTTTTCAAAACACTAAATTGTTACGATAAATGTTATCAGTCTATGACATGGATTTCTGATAAAATAAAGCAAAACCATATCAGGTGAAACAGGTACGAAATGTTATAGTGAAGTATAAACTTGGAGGGGATATTGATGCATAAGTACGAGATTATAATTTATTGGAGTAAAGAAGATGAGGCTTTTATAGCAGAGGTTCCCGAACTTTCAGGATGTATGGCCCACGGAGAGTCTCCGGAAGATGCGTTAAAAAATGCCAAAGAAGCGATTCAATTATGGATTGATACGGCTAAAGAGTTTGGAGACCCAATTCCAGAGCCGAAGGGAGAGCGATT
>MHZD01000191.1:0-10281 GCA_001828645.1 Planctomycetes bacterium RIFOXYC2_FULL_41_27
CGAAATGAGCCATCATGAAGTAGCTCCGGGGCAGCATGAAATTGACTTTAAATATGCAGAGGCATTGAAAACGGCTGAGAACGCCCTGACTTTTAAACAGGTAGTAAAATCCATTGCGCATAAACACGATTTATATGGTACCTTTATGCCGAAACCCATCTTTGGCGTATGTGGCAGCGGGATGCATTGCCATCAAAGTTTTTTTGATATCACCACGCGAAAGAATATCTTCTTCGATGAAAAGGATGAATATAAGCTCAGTAAGACAGCACGACAATTCATTGCAGGCCAACTGCAACATGTACGGGCTATGAGCGCCATTTTATCTCCAACGGTAAATTCCTATAAGAGACTAGTACCTGGATATGAGGCGCCGGTATATATCTGCTGGGGGCAAAAAAATCGCTCCGCCCTAATACGAATTCCACGATATTCTCCGGGAAGAGAACAGGCAACGAGGGCAGAGTTGAGATGTCCAGACCCCAGCAATAATCCATACCTCGCCCTTGCAGTCATGCTGGAAGCAGGGCTTGATGGTGTTCGAAGAGGCCTCACGCCTCCTAATCCTGTAGAAGAAAATGTCTATGAGTTTAATAAGGATGAATTAGCATACCGAAATATCGCGACCCTCCCAGGCTCTTTGAATGAGGCACTTGAGGAATTAAAGAAAAACAAGCTGATGGAGACGACATTAGGTTCTCATACTTACCAGGTGTACATACATTCAAAGATGGCTGAATGGGATGAATACAGGATACAGGTAACAGAATGGGAACATAAAAAATATTTCGAGACGACATAACCAAATTAAACGGGAAATATATATTAAAGTTTCTTGATTAATACCGTAGAGTAGGCCGTTACGCAACCGGAGGAATGATTGTTATTTTTAATTGATGAAAAGGCAACTCGCATAACAGTATAGATTGTCATGAAAGTAAATGGCGCCACGAATAAAAATCTTGTATACAAAAGAAATTGGGACGCTTTTTATGCAATTCTGGACGATATTGATGTGATCCGGAATATATTTGTCAACGAAGAAGTGCACATTGCAAGAGAGTTAATAATAGATGCAAAAGATGTCCATCTTGCGACAATATCTGTAGGATGAGAAGAATTGAACTGCATGCTGATTCCATTACCGAAACGAACGCAGGATATTCTATATTTATCAGAAAAATATCAGCCCATCGATACGATAAAACAGGCATACCACAGATGGCAAGAAAAGATACAAAAAAATCTTCAAAATTATTATGGACCAGAATGGGAAACGGGGCTTAAAAATGCCATAGAAATGGAGGAAAAAGATGTTAGTAAAAGACGTGATGAAGACGCAACTGGTAACCTTAAACGCTGATTCGAAACTCGGTTTCGCCAATGATATTATGTATTTGGGGAGGATACGGCATTTGCCCGTTGTGAAAGATGATACTGTTGTAGGCATATTAACGCAAAGAGACCTCTATCGTGCATCACTAACTTCCATCCTTACAAACTGGAAGGAAAACAAGGAATTCCTCGATTCCATTAAGGTTTCAGAGGTAATGACGAAAAATGTAATTACCGTTACACCAGATGCAACGATTGAGGAAGCTGCCCAAATTATGATTGATAAGAAGGTGGGTGGACTGCCTGTGGTAAAAGAAAAAAATAAGTTGGTTGGTTTGATTACCGAGACGGATGTATTACAATGTTTTGTGGATAACAGTAGAAAGAAGACCTGATGTTTTACGAAAAGTAACAGTTCAGCACACCGCAGAGAACACCGAGACTTCGTCGTGAGCTCAGTCGAACGATCGCAGAGATCGTTAGAGGATAAACAAAAACATTATTCGGATTTTTCCCTTTTCATTTGTTTTCTTCCCGTGTTCTCCGTGTCCTGGTGAACTATTATTACGAAAAGGAGTGTCTCATGTGTGATGTTGGCGGTCATATAAGCAGCGACATGATTACGTGGCAATGCGCATGTTGTGGCGCAGAAATAAAGGATTCGGACAGTACAACCGAAGGACTTTGAGATATTGGGATATGTGTATCGTGTCGCAATGCCCCGGAGAATTGGAGGGAATTTGTTAAAGAAGAATGGGAAGAAGGCATTTGTGTAGATAGCATATCACCATGTGGTCTCAAGCGGTAATGCCTGTTATTAAGAAGCATGCACCCGGTGATGTGTTAGACATGAGACGGGGATTTGATGAGAATGGTCTGTACGGGAATTTAGCATGGCTGGCGGAGAATCAGGGAAAGATAGAGCAGAAGCTTTTTGAATCAAGACGGGGAGAAAAAAAGCCGAAGTTGTTTTGTATGATCTGTCTGCGTACAACGCACAGGCAGGTGCGTTTGTGGTAATGTTCGCATACATGATTATCCGAAGAATTCGCAAGGCATGGGAGGATTTTGACCTGGCGGTGGAAGGCGGCGTCAAGCAACTGGCAACCGTTTATTCAATGGAAGTGAAGGTGAAAGGTCAAAACGCACGGTGTCTGAAGATTCCACGACCACGAAAACAATCTCGCAAATTATTGTTGGTTTAAATCAACCATCTACTACTTCAGGCAAATATTATGCAAAATATTGTAGATTAATTTAAAATAAATCATAATATTCTTAAATCCAATATCTTATAAAAATATTAGTAATTTGTTTATTCTCTAGGCACATGTTATGCTCAACGTTAACTAAATGTTAAATAAATGTTTATGTGTTCTACGTTTATCTCTTTCGTTAGTCAGGATAATCATCCGTGTTTCATTTACAAAACATGAAACTATTTTATCCATTCAAACGAATGATGGAATTTCTGAATGTTCTATTTGGAATATGAAAGAAGAGCCATTATATGTTTAACTATAGATTCTATTTTTGTGTTCTGGTGGCGGTTTTTTTAAATGTGATCTTATCTTTTCCTGTAATTTCTCAGAACTATATCATCAATGGAATACTAGACAAAAAGGGCCAAGAGGTAGACATTAAAGATAGCATTGTACGCAGTAAATCTTTAATTATTAAAGATAAACGGGTTTATATCCAATTAATCCTTGACGAAGGCGCAAGGAACATTACAAATCATAAGCGATACAAGGAAATAACGTATTTACTACCGAAGGAGGTAACTTATGATGAAGTTATTAAATGTATTTATTATTACAAGGATAACGCTGAGATCGAGGTAGGAAGGGTAAAAAGTTTTTTTGGCTTTATGCCCTATATTGGATTGGCCGAGGGCGCAACGATTGTGAGTTCTCCTACAGATGCAAAGTTAGTGATTTCGTTAAATAGAGATAATCAGGGGATTCCAAAATCAGTGATACATTCCGAAGAAGGTATGGAAATCACCTTGAGCAAGAAGTGTGGTCAGTGTCACATATTGGAATACATATTTTCCCATAAAAAATGGGTTGAAGAAGACATCCTGCATGCATTTAACAGGATGCAGATGGAAAAGGAAGAAAGATTTACAGTGGATGAACAAAAGGTAATTGATTTATTTAAAAAATACCAGAAAGGCGAAATAGATAAGGAGAAGCTTGCTGAGTTCAAGTCATTAAAACAGATTGGAGAAAAAGATGTAGCCAATATTGCGGAAAATGTTTACATGAACAATTGCGTGCCCTGTCATAATCCGGCAAAGATAACAGATGTTTCCTTGCTGTACTCAAAACGGAGGTGCAAGAGTATTGTTGACCGGATGAAAGAAAAGGAGCCGTCCCTCTTTCTACAAAAAGACATGGATAGACTGGCTAGTTATTTGTGGGAGATAAAGCTCAGACCATGTGAGAATTGACTGTAGTTATCAGCTCAACATCTTAAAAGACTTTTGAGAGAATGCTTAATTTACCTCATGGAAAAATTTTAAGAGAGGAGGTGATTGAATGATATAGTTTATGAATTTGTTGTTCCATTTAGTGAAGGGCAGTCTGTTTAATGGCATTATGTGTGCAATTTTGTGGCGAAAAGCAGTTAATTTATAATTTTAAAAAGGAGAGGGAAATGAGAAAAGAAGCCTTTGTAGGCATGTCATCGGTTTTCGCTCTATCGATGATAGCGCTATTTGCTTCAAATGCTATGGCAGGTGATGCGCCAACGATTGATACGGGAGATAACGCATGGTTGCTTGCATCATCAGCCCTGGTTTTAATCATGACGCCTGGTCTTGGCCTGTTTTATGGCGGTATGGTAAGGACAAAGAACATGGTGAACACATTGTGGATGAGTTTTATTGTTATTTGTATTATAAGTGTGCAATGGGTGCTCTGGGGTTATAGTTTATCCTTTGCGCCCGGTGGCTGGTTTATTGGCGGTCTTCAATGGTGTGGGTTAGGAGCGGGTGCAGTTGGGCAGGCGCCGAGTGACCTTTACGCAACAACGGTACCCCATTTATCTTTTATGATATTCCAATGCATGTTTGCCGTTATTACCCCTGCACTGATGACGGGCGCCTTTGCGGAACGGTTTAAATTCAGCGCATGGTTACTCCTTATCCCTTTGTGGGCTAGCGCTGTTTATGCGCCGCTGGCGCACTGGGTATGGGCTTCGGATGGCTGGTTGTATAAATTCGGCGCATTGGATTTCGCAGGTGGAACAGTAGTTCACATCTGTTCTGCAGCTTCAGCCTTTGCTTTGATTTTGTTTGTAGGAAAACGGAAAGGTTATCCGGCAGAAGTAAAGCCTCCTCATAATTTACCTTTCATGATGTTAGGTACTGCTTTATTGTGGTTTGGCTGGTTCGGTTTCAATGCTGGTAGCGCAGTAGCAGCGAGCGGACTTGCCGCAAGCGCCTTTGTAGTTACCAATACAGCCACAGCTGCGGCTGGATTCACATGGTCTGTCCTTGAATGGATACACCATAAGAAACCGACCATACTCGGCGCTTGTTCAGGCGCCGTAGCGGGTCTGGTTGCCATTACGCCAGCATCTGGTTTTGTAGGACCTATGGCATCAATTGCAATAGGTGTGGGAGCTGGTCTGGCTTGCTTCTATGGTACAACAAAGATGAAAAAGGCTTGTGGCTACGATGATGCGCTGGACGTCATCGGAATTCATGGAGTAGGCGGAACCTGGGGCGCATGGGCAACTGGTATCTTTTGTACAACTGCGGTAAACCCGGCCGGTTTTGATGGCGCTATCTATGGGAATATTGCCCAGATGGGAAAACAATGGATAGGCATACTTGCCACATGGTTTTATTGCTTCGGTGTTACATCGCTCTTAGCCTGGTTTGTAAATGCAGTTGTTGGTTTAAGACCAAGCGAAGGCGAGGAAATCAGCGGTATGGATATTTCCCAGCACAAGGAAATTGCTTATCATTACGAGTCAGAACAGGCTTAAATTGAATATTGTAAGATACCCGATAAAATGCCTTCCTTAATCCTTTTAAATAGGTAAAGGGGCATTTTCATTATGAAGGAGGTTTGTAAATGAAAAAAATTGAGGCAATCATAAGACCTGAGCGGTTGACCATCGTGAAGGACGCATTGGAAGAATTGGGTTATCCCGGTATGACTGTGACTGATGTAAAAGGGCATGGCGCCCAGCGAGGGATAACAGAACAATGGCGCGGAAGAACCTTCAGAGTAGATTTGTTATCAAAAGTGAAGGTCGAGCTCATTGTTGCTGATAGCGACGTGGAAAAAATTGTTCAATGCATCACAAAGGAATCTCAGACGGGAAGTATCGGTGACGGGAAGATTTTTATCTCAAACATTGAAGATGTACTCCGTATCCGTACAGGTGAAAGAGGCGAAAAGGCCATCTAGTATTTAACGATTAGGATTTTTTTATTTGGTAGTAAAGGGCGTTGAGCTTGTATGGCTCAACGCCCTTCTTTTTTTGTAATAGTTCACCGGAGGAAAAAGATTTGACAAGATAACAGGATAGACATGATATAAATCCAGTTAATCAAAACTATTTATCACAACCTGGAGGAGGTTATATGGAATACAAAAACGTGACTGAGACAATTATCGGCTGTGCTTATCGTGTTTATAATAAAATGGGGTTTGGTTTTCTCGAAAGTGTATATGAAAAATGCTTACCCCCGAATGAATCTATCGGGGGCAGGCATGGATGCAGAGGCACAAAAACCTATCACAGTTTACTATGATGGTGAAATTGTAGGAGAGTTTGTAGCTGATATTATCGTTAATGATACAATTATTTTAGAACTAAAATCAGTTAGACGAGTTGTCAAAGCGCATGAAGTACAACTGGTTAATTACCTTGTTGCTACGGAAAAACCTATAGGACTTATTCTTAACTTTGGGGAAAGCAAAGTTGAGGTTAAACGAAAGGTCAAGGATTTAAAGTAAAAGATATACAGGATGAAAAAATTATCATGTAAATCCTGTTCATCCTGTCTAAGATAGCTGAACTAGTACCTTTTTTATAATTTTGTAATTTTCTATGATTGAAAGGCGCTTGAATTCGTTACCACTGTGGTTTTTTGAGAATCTTTTAAACCATAGAGAAATTTATCACTTCGTATCCACGAGGGTTGGTGGTTTTAGTAATCCTCCGTATGATTCTCTTAACTTGGGATTTCATGTCGGTGACAATCCAGAAATAGCGCTCAAGAATCGTGAACGGCTTGCTGAGGCGATCGGGATTCCACTGGATAATTTTACTACAGCCAGGCAGGTTCATGACAGTAATGTTGCAGTGATAACAGAAGAGTTAAAAGGCAGAGGCTCTTTTAATTTTGACACGGCAATAAGTGCAACAGATGCTATGGTAACTGATACTCCCAATATTTGTCTTATGGTTCTCCAGGCTGATTGTGTTCCTCTTTTATTCTTTGACTTGAAGAAGAAGGTAATCGGGGTTGCCCATGCTGGTTGGAGGGGAACGGTTCTGTTGGTAGCGCAGAACACGGTAAAAGTACTAAAGGAAAAATTTAATTGTTCGGCTGATGATATTCTTGTAGGGATTGGACCTTCTATCGGACCATGTTGCTATGAAGTAGGTCCTGAAGTTGTCATTCAAATTGATAAGGCTTTCCATTACAAAAGGGAATATATCCACCAGACTCCTGATGGTAAGCGCTATTTCAATTTATGGGAAGCAAACAAAATGCAACTTGTTCAAGCAGGCATTCCAGAGAAAAATATAGAAATTGCCAGGATATGTACGTATTGCAATCACACCGTTTTTTTCTCATATCGTTATCAACAAAGAAAAACGGGGAGATTTGGAGCAGGAATTATGCTTAAGTAGTTTCCAGAACCTATCTCAGATATTTACCAAAAAGAATGTCGAGCTTCTTTTTGGTATTTTCCGGAATCAGGTCTTTATTCGTTACAATGGCATTCTGTACTGCAGTTGCACATGCACAGCTTCTCTTCAGCTCAATCTTCGGAATTGCTGCCTTGAGGATGCGTTTTGCAGTTTCAGCGTTTTTATTCAAATTCCCGATAATCATTTCTAATGTAACCGCTTCCTCACCTACGTGCCAGCAATCATAATCCGTAGCCATGGCAAGTGTGCTGTAACAAATTTCCGCCTCCCGCGCCAACTTGGCTTCCTGGAGGTTGGTCATGCCAATTACGCTGACACCCCATTGCCGGTACACATTTGACTCTGCTCGGGTAGAAAACATAGGCCCCTCAATGCATAAATAAGTACCGCCTTTGTGTACGCGAGCGCCTACTGATTTTGCCGCATTATATAATGTATTGGCAAGTGTCTCACATACTGGATCGGCGAAACTCACATGTCCTACGATTCCCTCCCCAAAGAAGGTACTGATCCTTCCACGCGTCCTGTCGAAAAACTGGTCTGGTATAACAATGTCTAGAGGCTTGATTTCCTCCCTCATACTGCCAACAGCGCTAACGGCAATGACATGTTCTACACCCAGCATTTTCATTCCGTAAATATTGGCTCTAAAATTGAGTTCTGAGGGTAAAATTGTATGACCTTTGCCGTGTCGGGGCAGGAAAGCGACCTTGCGGCCTTCCAGAGAACCTACCGTATAGCTGTCAGAGGGTTTGCCAAAAGGTGTTTCGATTGATACCGTTTTTATGTCTTTGATCCCTTCTATGTTATAAAGGCCACTGCCCCCAATGATGCCAATCATCTGCTCAGCCATAGGTAAATCTCTCCTTTTTTGCTTATCATAAAATTTCAAAGGTTATAATCAGTATCTTACAAAAAATATTTTGACACTTTTAGCAAAAATTTACGAATTACGATTTGAGATTGAGAAGATCGTAAATCTGAAATCATAACTCAGTTCCTGTTTGATTCTGGCTCGTCCAGGTTAGATGTTTAATTATGCGAAAAAAGTCCTATTTCTGTCAATAAATAAAATTTGAAGTGTTCTACAGCTATTGGTATAATTCGCAAATCCACTGAAAATTAATCCCCGTTTGTGAGGATTTAGATATGAAAAATCACGAAATTGCAGCATTATTTGAACGGATTGCCAATGTGCTGGAACTTAAGGGGGAAAATACCTTCCGTATTAATTCTTACCGCAAGGCCGCTCGGGTAATCGGCGATTTGACCGAGGACATAGAGGTGTTTGCAAAGGAAGGAAAATTAACGGATATCCCCGGTATTGGTGAAGGCACGGCTGAAAAGATTATTGAGTATATTAACACGGGGAGGATGTCCAAGTATGAGGAAGTAATGAAGGGGGTTTCTGAAGAAACAATAACCCTCATGCAGATACCGGGTTTGGGTCCAAAGACTGTGGCAATGTTAAACAATGAACTAGGGATCGTCGGTTTGGGCGACCTTGAAAAGGCCTTACAAGAAGGCAAATTGAAAGGTTTGTTTGGGATCGGCGATAAAAAGATTGAAAATATCATGAAAGGGATTGAGTTGTTTAAGACGAGTCAACAACGAATATCTATCGGGATGGCATTTCCTGTTGTGAAAAGGATTATAGAAGGCTTAAAGCATAATTCCCAGATTAAGGAAATTCAGGCCGCAGGCTCATTACGCAGAATGAAGGAGACCATTGGAGATATTGACATACTCGCTTCAGGTACTGCCGGTGCGGATATTGTAAAGTCATTTGTGAATATGCGTGGTGTTACGCAGATATTAGCGGCAGGAGATACTAAAGGTAGCGTTCGTGTAGAAGAGGGGGTACAAGTGGATTTGCGGGTGGTCCATGAAGATGAATTTGGTGCGGCATTGCAATATTTCACCGGCTCAAAGGAACATAATATCCATCTCCGTGATATCGCAAAGAAGCAGGGACTAAAAATCAGTGAGTACGGTATTTTCAGGGGAGATAAAAAAATTGGGGGTCGGCTGGAAGAAGATATTTACAAGACGCTCGGCATGGATTGGATACCACCTGAATTGCGCGAAAATAGAGGGGAAATAGAGGCTGCTCTGGAGGGAAAATTGCCAAAGCTCATCGAACTTTCAGATATAAAAGGAGACCTCCACAACCACTCTAACTGGAGTGATGGCACACCCACCTTTGAGGAGATGGCAGAGCATGCCATGAGGATGGGTTATAAATATCTTGTAGTTTCAGATCACTCTAAATCGCTTCATGTGGCTAATGGTCTGAAGGATGAAGAACTGCTTGAAGAGATAGAAGAGATAGATAAACTGAATAAAAAATTTAAGGGATTTACCTTACTTAAGGCAACAGAGGTGGACATTAAGGCTGATGGGTCGTTGGATTTTTCTGATAAACTACTAGAAAAACTAGATATTGTTGTGGCTTCCATTCATAGCGGGTTTAAACAGGGAAAAGAAAAGATTACCGAACGGATGGTTGCTGCCATTCGCAATCTCTACGTAAATGTAATTGCACATCCCACGGGGCGCTTGATCAGCAGAAGAGAAGGGTATGAAGTTAACCTGGATAAGGTTATTGATACATGTGCTGAAACAGGGACGGCGCTTGAGATTAATTGCTATTATGATCGACTCGATTTGAACGATATTTACTGCAGGAAGGCGAAGGAAGCAGGAGTCATGATTGCGATCAGTACAGATGCCCACCATCTGGATCAGATGTGGATGATTGAGTTAGGGGTGGGAATAGCACGCAGGGGGTGGCTTGAGGCAAAGGACGTAATCAATACCTTTTCAGTCGATAAACTAAAAGCTTTTTGTAAGAAAAAGGGGAGATAAGGGTCAAATTTCTCGTATCAATTTAGTTTTTTAGTAACAGTTCACCCCCACCTAAACCTCCCCCATCGTTCGACTGAGCTCACGACGAAGTCAAGGGGGAGGAATACAAGGGGACAATGAGTATCCCCCGCCCCTGGTGGGAGGGGGTTAGGGGAGGGGGGTGAAATGTTACGA
>MHZD01000191.1:10310-11645 GCA_001828645.1 Planctomycetes bacterium RIFOXYC2_FULL_41_27
ATAACATTTCATTGTAGAGACAGGTTTTAAACCTGTCTCTACGCTGCTTTTTCAAGGGACGCCTATGATAAGACAAATCGGGTTAGCCATATTGTCGATGGCAGTGTTATGTGCAGGATGTAAGACGATCTCCAGGATTACGATAAATGTAAACTTAGATTCATCTGACCGCAGTGTAAAGACACTGGCTGTCATGCGCTTTGACGACAAGCTTATCCAGAATGAGGCAGTAAAGGGATTAATAATGAAGACAATAAGCAATCCTGATGCAGGGAAAACGCTTGCGGATATGATGACCGATGAGTTACGCAGATGGGGGAAATACCGCATTTTAAGCCGTTCTGAGGTCAAAAGTAAAATAAAGGCTGGAGATATTAAGGAAGAAAACCTCGTTAAATTGAAAGATTATGCCACATTAGGAAAGATGTTGAATGTGGATGCTGTGGTCATCGGTAAAATATACAAGTTTGGATTATCAAACATGACAGTCTATCAACGAGGGAACGTGTCTTTTACCGCAGAATGTATTGATACGAATAAAGGTAAAATGTTGTGGTCGATGGAAACGAATGAGAGCGCACCATACAAGGATGAAGTCGATTTGGCAATTAAGATCGTCAAAGAAGCAGTCGAAAAACTTAAAAAAGAGACTGAATAATCAAGAAGAGACGCATTGTATTGTGTCCCTATAAAAGACAACCATTCAATTGTTTCTCTTTGCACATTTACAAACAGCGCCTTCTCTCACCTCGGTATGGCAATTCCCGCATCTAAAACAATATTTTTCTTCATCCCAATATGTACGGAGCGTGTGGCTTTCATCGAAAAACTCCCCTTTAGGATTTTTACTCCAATGTCCAATTCTCTTCATAAATTTTCCTCTTTAAAGTCAGTCTATTTCTTATTTTCAAACCTCATTGTTATCTCACTTAAAAGCCTTTCTTTGCTAAACGGTTTTTCTAGGAATGAGACGTTTCCTAATGCCTGGAAACATCGATACGTCTTTTCGTCCAATGCAGAGGCCATGATAACAGGCACTTCCTTATATCGCTTATCCCTTCTCAATAAAGCAAAAAATCTATCTCCTGTCACCCCTTCCATCAGAATATCCAATATTACCAAATCGTATATTTTTTCTTTTATCTTTTTAGCTCCTTCTTCTGCATTTGAAACAATGGTAACGGTAAATGGCTCTCCTTGTAACATGTCCTTATAAAATTCCTGCATCTCCAGGTCATCCTCTACAATTAACAATTCCTTCATTTTCTCTTGCTCCCGTGAAAAGATTATTTAGAGTTTGTAGTAACTTTTTGTTTGGTGTCCACAATCATTGGT
>MHZD01000192.1 GCA_001828645.1 Planctomycetes bacterium RIFOXYC2_FULL_41_27
TATATCCTTGACATAAGATAATTCACGTAATAGAATCAGGAACAATGTAAAAAGACAAATTTTTTTATCGGTAATGCCTATGAGTAGAGCGCAAACCCCTATATTTTCAATACCCATGAGACGGGTCGAAGGTTTTCTGGCCGATAAAATCTGCTTTCGTGACGCAAAGGCACGAACACCGCATCCTGGTTTGATACTGGAAAATGATTCCCATAACGAGTGCCGGTTGCAGATATGGGATAAATTTTTAATCAAGCACGAATATAGAATCTCCAAACAGCACGGCGAACAGTTCGTTGATGTAACCAATGATAATAATATCATCCACAGAAAAGGCAACATCGTTCCTGGTGCGATGACCGTTTCAAAGATCATCCTTCCCTTAGAAATCCTCTTTGCAGAATTAGAAATATCTTCTGTAAATATAAAATTTACCGGTTCGGCTTTTTATGGCGAAAGGACGTGCAATCTCTTTTTGTGGCACTTTGTGAGCAGCGATTATATTCAAATTGAGGTAAAAACCTATCAGCAGGACAGGGTAGTTGCTACCACGATCATCCTGGGAAGATTGAAAACAGCGGCTAAACAGGTCAAGGAAATAGATGAGGCGCTGGTAAACAAAAAATGTCTTGCAAGGGTGCAGGCCTATTTTGAGACCCTGGGGATACTGAGTGATTTTTATGTGAACAAGGATGGATACAAAGATTATACCTATCCTTTAGCCTATATTGCCGCACTCCCTTCAGCAGAGATTGTTAACCAATTGTCTGGTCAGGGTGGTATGATTAACATATTACGGATGGACTTCGGCAATTTCGAAAGGATTCCAATTACGGGCGATAAAGGCCCCGAAGTAAAGTTGGCGCGAGCAAAGAAGCGTAACACCTTTAATAAGATTATAACAGAGGTTGCAGAAGGGCTTGTTACCTACTATCGTGGTCTTGCGATCGTGAATCCCATAGCCAAATTCCAGAACTCT
>MHZD01000193.1 GCA_001828645.1 Planctomycetes bacterium RIFOXYC2_FULL_41_27
AGATTGCTGGTGAAGATGCAAGTCAGTTTCCTATGACAACTATTACGGACGTTAAGAGTTTTGTTGAAGTTGATGGCGGGATTATAGGAGAAATGATAGGAAAGGTCATTCATGCGGCGTCAACGATGAAAGCCAGAAGCCAACTGTGTGGTGTATTTGTGAAAATAGGCAAAGAGGAAATAGTTATGGCTGCAGCCGACGGGAATAGGTTATCTATGGTAAAGCGGAAGGTAGAGAATCCCGATGGGGTTTCAATGAGTGGGATAGCGACGGTGAAGTGTTTAACGTTTCTGCAACGTTTTTCATCGGAGTGCAGTGGGATGCTGAGGGTTGGGATAGGGGAGTCGCAGATACTCTTTCTGGGGGAAAGGGGCGAGGTTGTATCACAGTTAATAGAAGGGCAATACCCAAGGTATGAAGACGTTATACCAAAAGACAATGAAAAGAAAGTAGAAGTGAAGAGGGACGAGTTAATAACGGTAGTGAGAATGGCTTCATTTATGACGAGCGAGGGGTACCATGTTGTAAAATTTGCCTTTAAGGACGACCGATTGACGCTAATGTCGAAGGCGGCAGAGGTAGGAGAGGCGGAGTTGGAAATTGACGCTAGTTATAAAGGACAAGATTTTGAAATATGCTTCAACCCTGAGTATGTCTTAGACGCCTTGAAGGCGTCTGATAGTGAGACAATCGTTATGGAGCTTAAAGACAATAGCAGTGCGGCATTATTCAGAACAGGTCACGAACAACTAAGCGTAATAATGCCTATAGAGGTAAAGTGATAATTGTAAAGATAAAAGATTAAAGTTAGACAGGATTAACAAGATTTCCAAGATTTCTTTTTTTGTTTTATCCTGTAAATTCTGTTAATCCTGTCTAGAGTATCTAATGAAAGAAGAACTTCCAGAAAGGTATTTTACTAATAAGAAAAAAGTTGTAAGACTTGGTCAACTATTGAAAGAAGCATTTCCAAAGAAGAGTCTTATTGATAAGAATCGTCAGAAGGTGATGAGCGTATGGAGTGAGATAGTCGGTAGTGAGATTTACAAGAGTACCAGGATTACAGGGATTAAAAATGGAATTATGTATGTAGGCGTGGAATCATCGGCA
>MHZD01000194.1:0-115 GCA_001828645.1 Planctomycetes bacterium RIFOXYC2_FULL_41_27
TAAATTCGGAAAAATAATTCCCTAATAATATTTTCTCAAACGATAATTATGCTATCTGTTAAGATCGGACAATATCACCCATGCCTTGAAAACTCGTTTGTAAATACCATACAAA
>MHZD01000194.1:123-7822 GCA_001828645.1 Planctomycetes bacterium RIFOXYC2_FULL_41_27
AAGGATGACCCATTAACACCCCTTGCCGTTGTTGCGCCCACAAACTGGATGCTGAATCGGCTTCAGGAACGCCTGGTCATGGGACAAGACGCCACTCCTGGTTCGAGATATACAGAGACGGGTTTTTTGAATATCTCTTTTATGAACTTCTATGTCTTTGCAAGCGAGATATGCAGACGAGCTGGAGCGGATGTTGGCCAAATTGTTCGACATTCGGTTGTGTATGAATACCTTATTGCAGGATTATTGAAGCAGCATACACACGGCGAGCCTCTCTTTAAAAATGTACAGTCGCTGCCGGCGCTTGCCGGGTCTCTCTATCAGGTTATACAAGACCTTGCTGACGCAAACGTTCATATCGATAGCTTAAAGGAGGCCGTTAAGGAAGGATTTATCGAGGGTGCCGAGGTGCAGAAACTCAACGGAGTAATCAATCTGTATGATTTGTTCAAACAGAAATTAAAGAACTTACATATATCCCATTATGCCGATGTGTATCATCTGGCTGCTTCATGCGTGCAGGATTCAAAATTCCTTAAAAATTTTAAATATATTCTGGCGTATGGGTTCTATGACCTTACCGGTGTCGAACAGGATTTTTTTGGAGAGATATTCAGGTCTCATCCTACCATGCTATTTCTGCCTTACCAAAAGAAACATCCATCCTTTGCATACGTAAAGCCCTTTTTTGAGTCATTTGTATTGGGGATGGCACGTGATGTAGAGGAACTGCCTCCAGTTACGGGATTTTCTTGCCTTATGAATTCCCAATTAGAGGATAATGCTCATGTGCGTGAATTTCAGGGTGAAATCCAAAATCCAAAACTTGTGGTGAGCGAAGTAGAACCATCCGAAACCTGTGGTGAGCAAAGCCAAACCATCCAGCATCCGGATAATACCCAATACTTGGCGAATGTGCACATTATTAACGCCTCCGGCAAAAGGGACGAGGTATGGACTGTCGCTAAGGAGATACTTCAATTGGCGGGAGCAGGTTATAAGATGGATGAGATTGGAGTTGTTGCGAGGACGCTTGAACCTTACGCTGATGCCATCAACAAAATATTTCAGGAAAACGATATTCCGTTTACAACCAGCACACATGAGCCGTTGGAAAGATATCCACTGGTAAAGGTCATCCGTCAAATACTCCTCCTGAAGCGGGAAGATTATTATCGTCCCATGGTCGTTGAATTGCTGAATTCGCCTTACTTCAAGGCGCCTGCGTTTGATCATAAAGGAGTCACCCCACGTCCTGATCTCTGGGATATCCTGAGCAGGAGACTGGGTATTCGTGGCGGTATTGAGTGTTGGTTATCAAGGCTTGAGCAGGCGAAGTCCATGGAAGAGGAGACGCTGGACTTGGATAATGCAGCAAATATGTCAAAAGGTGTCACAAAAAAGGTAACAGTTCACCCCCACCTAAACCTCCCCCATCAAGGGGGAGGAATACAAGGGAACAATGAGTATTCCCCGCCCCTGGTGGGAGGGGTTAGGGGAGGGGGCGAACTGTTACCAAAAAAGAATGGAACTACCCCCCCTCTCCCCCCCTTGCGAAGGGGGGGACAAAGGGGAGGTGAAGATTTGATCATCGAGGGGGAGGGTGCAGATGAGGAAGAAACAGGGAGTCACATCCGTATCCCGGCAAATCAAATTGAATTTCTCGAGAAGATTCTCCGTAAATTATCAATCGACTTATCTTCTATTCCTGAAAAGGCATCGTGGACAGCTATGAGTCGCAGTATGGCTCTTTTTCTCCAAACCTATATCACCTTTCCCTCTGAAGGTATAAATCCTGAGGGCCAAAAAAGAGACCACCTGATAATAAACAAAATATCGGAATTATTGCATACACTATGCACCCTGGACTGTTTGAATGAAGAAGTAACTCAGGATCAATTTGTGGATACCTTTCTGGATGCTTGCCGGCAGGAAGGCTTGCCCGTGGGAATAGAGAACGGCAGGGGAGTGAAGGTGCTGGATGCTATGTCGGCTCGAGGTATTCCATGCCGCGCTTTGTTTATTTTGGGTCTTAACGAAAAGGTGTTCCCACGTGCTATTTCCGAAGAACCGTTTCTGAGAGATCATATCCGCCGTAGACTCTCTGGGGTACTGGGAAATCTTATTCCAGAAAAGCTTAGGGGCTTTGAAGAAGAGCGATTGCTCTTTTACTTCCTGTTGAATGCCGCACAGGAACAGCTTTATCTCCTCTACGAACGTTCGGATGAAGCAGGAAAACCTAAGGTTCAGTCACATTACCTTATGGATATACTTCAAAAAGTTAAAAACATATCCATAGCAAGGAATGATTATCAAGACCATAGCATTTACGTACCGCGTGGGATTAAAGACAAACTTTTTGGGAAAGAAATCTCCTTGCTTACTCCCAAGGAAGTAGGGATTCGAATGGCACTCGATAAAATAGACCCCGCCTCATTTATGACGGCATTTGGGACCAACGCAGTTCTCTTTGCTCGTTCACAATCAGCACTAGATTTTATAGAAGGTTACAAACACCACCATTTAACGGCGTATGATGGTGTTATTGGTGATATGTCTCAATGGTGGGAAAAGCGGGCATGCAATGGTATTAGTCCTACTACTTTAGAGGCATTTGGTATCTGCCCATTCAAGTTTTTTATGGGGGAAGTTCTAGAATTGGAGTCCCTGGAAGAGCCGGAAAAGATTGATGTAATAGCAGCCGTGGATCTTGGCAGCCTTTATCACCGCATTTTAAAGGACTTTTATGGGCATTTGATAGAAAAAGGATATTTTTACAAAAAGGCAAAAGGGTTAAATCCAATTGAACTTTTACATAGTATTACCCAAAAATATTTCACTGACATTGAACAAAAAATACCAATTCCATACCCGATCCTCTGGGAGAACAAAAAAGAGGAGGTACTCGGTTTTCTGGCAAAATTTGTAACATGGGACCTGGATCGTATCGAACAAACAGGTTATATCCCCACGTATCTGGAAAGGAAGGCACATCTCAGCGCACAGGACGAACTAATCAAGCTCATGTCTGTATACTCTAAACAAGATAAGGCTTCAGAATTAACCTTTAAGGGAAAGATTGACCGCATAGATTTGAAGTCAACGGAAAATGCCATTAAATACCGTGTAATCGATTACAAATCAGGAAAATATCCGAAGGAAAATCTATTGAAATCTGCTATTCGTGGTCAAAAATTGCAGCTTCCCTTTTATATCATTATGGCAGAACGTTTACTATCGGAAGAAATCAGGAAGAGGCGTATTCGACAAGGTCAGACAAGTCTGGAGGATGCGTCTTTTGTTTATATTGCACAGGATATGGAAGATAAAAAGGGGCAGAAAGGTACGCCAGAAAAAACAATCAAGGGAGACGACTGGCAAGATTCTCAGGGACAATGCTGGGAGACGGTGAAAGAATTTTTGCATTATATACGCGAGGGCATATTCCCCATTTCGCCAACTGAAAATACTCAGAAATGTGAGTGGTGCGAATTTGTTGCCGCATGCCGAAGAGGCCATCAGCCGTTGAAAGCCAGGTTGGAACAGGATGCAAGGCTAAAGAGATACCGGGAAATTGGCAATTTGGGTATAAGTAAAAAATCCAATAAATCCTGACCTGTCTTTAATCCAAGTAGGACAAATCGGATTGCTGTCCAATTATATATGGAATCAAAAATAAGTGTAACTATTCAGCCGCCTTCAGTTGGCTAAATAGTTACAAATATTTCATATTTTTTTCATCAAACATCCTTAGCTATGATCACAAATTGATATATCTCGCAACGTGTGAGTACCTAAGCTAAAATAATATTGAAATACTCCTTTTAATAACATTGCAAATAAGATTAGAGTGCTTGTCAAACAGTCGGGTTTTTCTGTAGGGGCTGATGTTATAAGCGTTACCGCCCCTGTCTGCGCAACGATTGTAAAGTCAAATGATCAGGGAAAAACATGTACTATTGAAAATGGCTGTTTAAATCTTACAAAGTAAAACCACTGACTGATAAAAGCGTTTAGAACACGGATTTCACAGATAAGACAATTTGAAGATACAAATAATTTGTGGGAATTTAATTAATGAATCAATTCTTTTGGGATACCGATATCCGACACAATAACCTTTCCTGTATAACTCGGTCCGTCGTTCAGGTAAAAACCCTTTTTTGCAACGGCAAAGGTTACGGTTTTCGTGGCCTTAATGGCAGCGCCTAAAAATTTGCCAGTGTTACAGTCGAGACCCGAAGGTATGTCCACAGATAAAGTAGGTTTATTCAGATTGTTAACTCCGCTAATAAGCGTTTTAAATGGTTCACGGACATCCCCCGAAAGCCCTGTCCCGAACAAGGCATCTGCCAGGATATTATAACCATTCAACTCCTTTAAAATACTGTTTACACCGGGAATATCAAGAATCTCCTTCACTGGAATTTTCATGTTGAGGAGTATTTGTAGGTTTGTGCCAGCATCGCCATCTTTTAAGATGTCGGAAATCTTTGCAACGAGAAAAACATATACTGAAATGCTGTGGTTATGAAGATGCCGCGCTACGACAAAACCATCACCACCATTATTCCCTTTCCCGCACAAAATGGCCACTTTTGCTTGTTGCGGGTCGTCTAACATTTTCAAGATTTCTTCTGCAACATTCCTTCCGGCATTTTCCATGAGGATAATCCCAGGAATTTTGTATTCCTCAATGGCCTTTCTATCCAACTCCTTCATTTCTTCGCGTGTTAATGTTTTTTCCATTTTAAAACTTCTGAAAATGAAGCCGTACTACATATTATTTCAAAAAAGACATTACTTCCAATTTTCTATAAACCTTTGTTAAAACTATGTAACCTTTGAAAATGTTGTTGTCAATTTTCTACTTTCCTTCCTGTCATTGCTTCAAGCCTTTTGACAAGTAACTCTTTTAGTTCTGTCATATCTTTGTATTCGGGAACGTTATAGGCAGCAAGATCGAAATGTAGAGATGTCCCCTTTTTACGGTAAAGAATAGGATGTTTGCCAATTGCATGCGCATAGCCCACCTCATAATAAACATTGGGCCTTTCTCCCGTGAGGTCTGCAATCAAAAATTCTGAGTTGGCGATACACTGAAGAATAACATCAGTAATTTTGTCCTGGTGTTCTACATCATCGGCACGACGTGCACTTATATCAAACCTATTGCAAACTTCTTTAATAGTATCGCGTACATCATCAAGTTCTGGAATCGATTTATCCATCCACATCAAGATAAACGCAGTGTTAGGAGCGTAGTTACTATAAGGGGTTTGCCTTACAATCCCTAAAGGGGGTACAGTTTTTATTATAGATAAAGCCGTATCCATTCCCTCCTCCGCATCTTTTTTGGCCTCATCCAGGGTTGTTTCATAGTCTATATCAGCTCGGTTATCCCCTACTCCAGATAACCAAGCACGGGCGCTATTGTCTACCATTCTAACCGTTTTTGGTCCACTTTCTGGATATGGCCGTTTATATTTATGTTTCTTTATTGCTGCAATGACTTGACGCATTACGTAGTATAAAAACTCAGGATTATATAAGACATGAGGTAGGACTTTTGTGTTTAGAGAGTGAAACCATATCTGTGTAGCATTAGTTAAGTCGGAAACAGCATTCTTATGAATCTGATCAATGTTCTCCCAATAGATTGCTTCATTCTTCTCATTCACAGGCCATCTTTCGAGAAAATTTACTATTCTCTCTTTTAATTTATATCCTTCATCATATAAATGTTGAATATCAGGTGGAAGATTTTGTTCAGATAACATATCATCTCCTTTAATGAAAAGTTACTATTGCTCCAGATAGTTTTCATTCTGCCACAATTATCTTTTTCTCCTCTTCTGTTATTCCATACAGTCCATACACATTCTCGTCAATCAACCTGTCAGCCTGTTCTATTTCCTTTTTAATGAAATACCATTTGTCGGTATTTTCAGAGGTTTTTTTGAGTTCTTTGTTTAGCTTGAGCATTTTCTCTGCAAGGGAGGCCAATTCATTATGCTTGAACTTTTCGATGGGATTGGAGAGATCGGGGAGTTTTATTGGAAGTTGTGAAAGATATTGCTTGTTGCATGAATAAAAACCGCCTCTAAACGGAGTGCTTATTTTTGTGAGATAATATGTGAGTAAACGACTGTTGATCAATGCCAGAATGTAAAGGTAGTTCTCTCTTGTGCCTTCTTTTAGCGTTAAACCACCAACATCCACATTATCAAGATAAAACTCGCCCTTTTCGTCAAAGATGGCCTGAATTCTTGAGACAAGACGGGGGACACAGATTTTAACCAACTCTTGTTTTTCCATGTTTTTCTTGTAAATATAACCATACCAATCTTTACCTTTCATTTTTCCACCTTCTCTGTTTTCGAGAAGATTCTTATTGTCTTGAAAATATTCATGGGTTTTAGGTGATAATTGTTTCATGTCAGATTCTTTAATAAGTTCTGCTTTGCCATTTACAATCTGATAAGGGAATAAAATATATTGTCTCGTCAGTGGGTGATTGTAGCGTTTCACATCAACACCGCTAATTATCGGTTTAAGCAATGTTGACTCAAGAACAATCTCTTGTTTAAGGGCTTTTGAATACAGGCAAAGGTTTTTATTAGATGCCTTAATATAATCCAGTATATAGACGCTGTCTGCACTGGTTTGAAGTCCAACAAATATGTTAGCTGCTATAGTTTCAAGCTTTGGTAGGTTTTCGAGTTTCTCAATAACAGGGGCTTCAGCGCCACCTGCAAAAAACCACGTCTTTTCACTTGCCATTTTGGATTCCACTGTTACCCACTCGATTGAGTCTTTATCGAGATTTTTTGTGGATTTTACATTTTCAAAGTTTTTCACTGTTCCATATCTAAATGTCTTATTTTTGCCTTTCCTCAAAAATAATAAACACGTGTAAGTCGTTGCACCTTCAAAAACCTGTTCGTGTCCAAAATCAACTATTTCTGCCAACGCATTGTATTTGGAAATAACTCTTCGGAGTCCTTCACCATAAGAAGCTGTAAAAAATTTCTTAGGCAGAATAAAACCAAGAACACCACCTTCTCTGAGAAGCTGCAAACCCCGTTCTACAAAAAGCACGTAGATATCGTAATTGCTTACAGCGCTTTGGTATTGTTCTGAGAAATATATAACCTCATCCTTTGGCAGTGTCTGTATCCTTACATACGGTGGGTTTCCTATGATTACATCAAAGCCGCCATTTTTCATAACATCAGGGAATGCCTTATCCCAAGGGAGGCATCGTTTCTCATCCGGATTATCAAAATATTTTATAAGTTCCAGCGGTTCACCGCTTATCAGGGAATTACCGCATGTAATATTTTCGGTAAGATTCGGAAGAATTGCCCTCCGTTTTAGGGTGCGCAACAAAAGATTCAACTGGCATATCTCAACTGCCTGTGGGTCTAAATCTACACCATAGATGTTTCTGCTTAAAATCTCTACCTTTCTGAAAAAGTCAAACTCCATCTGGGCTACTTTACTCTTTTGTTTCCTTTGTGTCTCCAGATAACTGTCCATTACATCCAATGCCTCAACAAGGAAAGAGCCGCTCCCGCATGCAGGGTCTAATATCCTGATGTTCATTGCCTTATTCAGCGGCGTCTCCTCTAACATCCTGCCAAGGGTGTTTTTGACAATGTATTTCACAATAAAAGTAGGGGTGTAGTAAATCCCA
>MHZD01000194.1:7912-8616 GCA_001828645.1 Planctomycetes bacterium RIFOXYC2_FULL_41_27
CCAAGGACATCGCTGGATATAGCCGAAAAATCATAGCGGTAACCATCCTTCGTTTCATAAAGGCCATTGATGACCATTTCAAGAGGTTCGTTATCTATATGCCAATTCTCTGATGCATGGGGAGTGAAGAGTTTTGAGTTGTAGCCCTCATCAAAGTTGCGAAATATCTGTGCAAGAATTTTTGCAAGAGACCTACCCTCCGAACGTGTGCGTAAGGCAGAAAGAAGGATATTTGGCTCGATGCCTCTGTCTTCTGTAACCCTTATGAATACGAGGCGGTCAATGATCCTCTGGACGCCTTCATCAAGCTCTTCATGATCGAGTTTGTTTTGGACATGAACGTGTTTTGTCAGGAGGTTGCGCCATTCCGTCAAGTCCTGGAAAAGCATATCACCAACTGGCGTTCTCTTTACCTTCTTTCCCCATTTCTCTGCTTCTTTGTCGAGGAAACCTTGTTTGAACGCTTCTTTGGAGAGGAGCCAGAGTTGGTCGAATTGTGATAGATATTCGTCAACAGGGATTTCGAAGAAGAGGCTTTCCTTCAGGTTTCTTGTGGATACGTCTGCGTTAAAGACCTTTATTGCCTCAAAATCTGTCAGTATGGCCCATGTGCAGCCTTTGTTCCACGAATAGTTTATTGCTTGTTCTGCCCATTTGCCAACATCTAGATCAACTTTTAATGCCTTTGCCTCAAGGAAGAACTT
>MHZD01000195.1:0-1105 GCA_001828645.1 Planctomycetes bacterium RIFOXYC2_FULL_41_27
ACTCTAAACAATAATCCTCTTCCCTTCCCCAAGCGTTGCCTTTGTCAATTCTTCCAAAAGCTCATTCAGCCATGTAGGGTGGGCATTGCCCACCAAAAAGTTAGCAATGTGAACGAGTGTGCAATATTTTGGTGGACAACGCCAACCCTACCCGGCTGATACCAAAGATATAAATTCGTGTATAGGAATTTCAAAGTTGTGGTTGTGAGCGAAGAGACTCTTCTCTCTACATTGGAAAATTGCCGAAGGCCAAATTTAAATGGTGGGTTAGGCTAATATGTTATGCGTACATTAAACGGCCCTTGGGTTCTGGTATTTGAATACCATCTTCCTTTGCCGTTTTTAACCAAAACGCTACTGCTTTTTCTGCATTTTCAAGCGCTTCTTTTTTTGACTTGCCATGCGCCATGCACCCTGGTAGCTCTGGTACGTCAACAGCATAAATATTGTCTGTTTTATCCCAATAAATAATCATTTCATAGTGTGATTCACTCATTGCTTCTCCCTATATTAAATTTATACGTTGTTAATATTTTCCTTAATTGCCTCACCTGATATCCTTTTGCCTTTGAACCTTCCGATTGCAAGTTGATCCTCTCAATTATTCCATCTTTTGTAAATATTTTGTGACTTCCTTCCTGTCTCATTTTAAATCCGAGTGAAAGCAAAAGATTTACAAGTTCATTGAATGAAATGTTGTAATCTGATTGACCTGATAAAATTCGTCTTAATAATTTTTCCCTTTTGCCCATAACATATCTAGGATGTCCAAAATCTCTTACGTATGCCTGTGTGTGTCTGCACGCAGACAGGTGGCATTCCCGGAAGTATCACGTCAATAAATATCTCACCATACAGTGGAAGAGGGGCACCCATAAAATAATTCTATTGTCTCACAAGCATTAATCCCATTGACCGCACCCGTATTTTCAAAGTTTCAGTTGCGGATTACAAATCCGCATCAGTTATGAGGTTGGATTGAGGCACGAAACCCAACATTTTCCTATCGCGGGCCACGGAAGACAACCTTTGCAAGTATTTCAAAAGATGGGGTAAGGGATATTCAGAAACAAATATGAGAATAAATCACAGGTCGTTAAATTCT
>MHZD01000195.1:1557-1663 GCA_001828645.1 Planctomycetes bacterium RIFOXYC2_FULL_41_27
GTGTTTATCGGTTTCAACATCTAAAATAAGAATTCTTATTTTGGTGAATCTGAGCCTTATTTTATGGACAAATATTAGACAAGTCAAACTTTATATATGTTTTGCT
>MHZD01000195.1:1782-1924 GCA_001828645.1 Planctomycetes bacterium RIFOXYC2_FULL_41_27
TTCTTCCAGAAGTTCATTCAACCGGGGCGCCATAGAGGTGGGGTCGTAGACGACTCCGTCCTGCATTAATGCATTTTCGAAGAGCTGGTTTACGATCTTTTCAATTAAGGGCTGATAGCTGGGGGTCTCGTTCATCCTGGCA
>MHZD01000195.1:2356-2492 GCA_001828645.1 Planctomycetes bacterium RIFOXYC2_FULL_41_27
GTTTCACGGTTTACCGCCGTTATGTAATAAACCTCTTTCTGGTCTGGTTTCATCCTGTCTATGTACTCTTTGAGAGAAAGAAGCTCGTCGGGACTCTTGCACATGGAGGAATTGAACCTCATCAACTGCGCTAAGG
>MHZD01000195.1:2608-2873 GCA_001828645.1 Planctomycetes bacterium RIFOXYC2_FULL_41_27
ACCTGCTTAACGAGGACGCTCTTCATTTTGTGGATTATCCTGTTATCCTGAAAGGTTTCACGTGAAATATTTAAAGGAATATCGGCAGAGTCTACCACGCCGTGGATAAACCTCATATACTCTGGCAAAAGCATTTTGCAGTCAGGTTGAATCAGGATTTTGTTGGAATAGAGATGAACTCCATGTTCCAATTTTTTGAAGCCGTAGGTTTCATAATTTGTGGATGGGCAATACAGTATGCTGGAAAACTGGATTGGCGCCTCAG
>MHZD01000195.1:3007-3373 GCA_001828645.1 Planctomycetes bacterium RIFOXYC2_FULL_41_27
CAAACCATAATGGGGAAGCTTACAAAATTCGAATATTTCTTGATGATGGATTCGATCCTGGTCTTTTCGGTGTATTCCTTTTCCTCGTCTTTCAGGTGAACGATAATTTCCGTTCCCCGTTGTTCTTTATCTATCGGATTTAAAAAATATTTCCCTGTCCCATCCGAATGCCATTCATAAGCAGGTTCACCCTTTTTGTGGGATTTCGTCCTGATCCTGACCTCGTCAGCCACCATAAATACAGAATAGAAACCTACGCCGAACTGGCCTATAATATTTGAGTCCTTCTTCGCCTGCTCCGACAGATTTGCAATAAATTCAAGTGACCCCGATTTTGCAATCGTTCCAACGTTTTGGATAATTTCA
>MHZD01000195.1:3466-5417 GCA_001828645.1 Planctomycetes bacterium RIFOXYC2_FULL_41_27
TCATAATCCGCATTGGTAAGGGAGTAAAATTTCATCTTGGTCAGGGCGTCGGATGCATTTGAAATAAGCTCCCTGAGGAAAACCTCCTTGTGCGTATAGAGGGAGTGGGAAAGGATGTTTAATAACTTCTTTATCTCCGCTTGAAACTCAAAACTTTCTTCCTGCTTCATTTTTTCAGACATACACAACTCCTTGATTAAAAAACACCAGACAATAATCTCTTACCTAAATTCTGCAATGGGACACAGATTAACGCGGATAAGCACAGATAAAATACAGTTCAGCTCACCGCAAAGACGCAAAGCTCGCAAAGGGATTATTTTTGGAAAGTAAGGAATGAGAATTTCCTAAAACCTTTGTAGTTTTGTTGGAGAAGGCAATCTCCTATGATGCTTTTTCTCATTCCTCCCCCTTTCTCCCCCTCTGGAGGGGGACATGGGGGAGGGCGTCCTTTGCGTCTCTGCGGTGAACTATTACGAAAAATCGCTGTAAATCAGGGTTTATCCGCGTCCGACTGCAATTTTTAGGTCTTATAATATTTTCACCAAAGACTAAAAATAACAAAACTGGATGAGATTGTCAATACCAGCACAATCAATGAGCAACAGAGAAAGGGTAATACTTTGGTATTTTAAAAATACCCTGAAAAGCTCCGTTAGGAGCGATATGTTTATAGACAAACCATCATACCACAATCAAGCTCCATCGGAGCGGCATGTTGTTTCTGTGTTTCACCTGCCGCTCCGATGGAGCTAAGATTTTGTATATCGCATTTTTCTATAAACATTTCACCCCTACGGGGTTAATTTCAAAAAAATGTAACAATTTAGTTTTTTAAAAGAAATATCTGTTGCATGCAGTGTATTTCAGTAGGAGCAAAGCAATTTCTGATATCAGACACATCCCCGGCCCCTCTTTTTAGAGGGGAGAGCACAAGTCCCCTCTAAAAAGAGGGGATTTAAGGGGTGTGTTTAATGCCAACAATTACTTCGACCCAACAAAAATCTGTAATGCCTGATTTTATTGAGATTTTTCAAAAAGCTAAATTGTTACAAAAAAACTAACCTTTTACAGAAAAAGCAACATCATATTTCCGAATAGTTATAGATAAAAGGAGGGGCTTTTTTTATAATATTTTACAAAGGCGAAGTTATTCTTTTTGAGTCCCCATTAACAAAGGGGGATTCAGGGGGTTGTGTTTTTCCGTGGTTATTCCCCATTTTCATGAGGACAAGCTTACAACCCCCTCTGCCCCCTTTTCTAAGGGGGATTTACGCATTACATATGCAATGAAGACCGCTTAATTAAAGTGAAATTTCCTATACAATAAAGTTATATTCTTTTTTCGTATCTCCGTTTTTTTGTAATAAACTGTTACCTTTTACGAGACTATGCAAGGCAGTCATAACAAAAACGAGTGGCCTTATTATACACGCAAGGTTGTTCAATACCTTGCATTTTCCTTTTTTATTTACTTACTCCTCTTCTTAGATCCGCTCACGGAAAGGGATTTTCAGGGTAATATATTTCTCCGCATGAGCCCGCTTTCCGCCATCGGGGCGATGATGGCTGCAAAGACTTTTATCCTGAAGTACTGGCCTGCCCTTCTTGTGTTATTTCTTACGATTCCCTTTGGACGTTTTTTCTGCGCCTGGGTTTGTCCGCTGGGAACTACCATCGATATTACTGATCGTCTCTTTGCAGGTTTGAGGAAGAAATCTCAAAAAAGCCTTTACGACGGACGCAGATTTAAATATTATCTCCTTGCCTTTCTTTTGATCGGCCTGCTGTTTGGTTTACAATGTGCCGGTTGGTTCGATCCGCTCTCTATTGCAACCAGTGTATACGCAGTAAGTATCCATCCATATATCATCAACCTCATCAATGGTTTTTTTGGTTATTTAAGCGCTATTCCCCTGATAGGGTATTCCTTCGCATTGATCCACAAATT
>MHZD01000196.1:0-4439 GCA_001828645.1 Planctomycetes bacterium RIFOXYC2_FULL_41_27
ATTGTGGATGATACTCCGGGAGTAATCGTACTTTCTGGATTCGATAGTGTGCGACGTGAGATTGCAAGGCAATCAATGGAGAAATTGATCCTTGATGGCAGAATTCATCCTGCACATATTGAAGAAATTGTAAAGGAAACAGAAAAAGAAATTGAGCAGGTCATTCAGGAAACAGGGAAGCAAACGTGTTTTGAACTGGGTATCCATAACGTTCATCCAGAGTTAATAAAACTGCTCGGCAGGCTTAAATATAGAACGAGTTATGGGCAAAATCAGCTTCAGCATTCTATCGAAGTCAGTAATCTCATGGGTATTATTGCAGGTGAATTAAAACTGGATGTCCCACTAGCTAAAAGATGTGGTCTTTTACATGACATCGGCAAGGCTATCGGCCCTGAAATGGAAGGCACACATGCCGTTGCAGGTGCAGACCTTGCAAAACGGTATGACGAAAGACCCGAAGTGGTGAACGCAATAGGTGGTCATCATGAGGAAAAACCTGTTGAATCTATTTATACGGTGCTGGTGAGCGCAACTGATGCCATTTCAGCCGGAAGACCGGGAGCAAGAAGAGAAACCCTGGAAAAATATATCAAACGACTCGAAAGGCTCGAAAGTATAGCGACTTCCTTTAGCGGTGTCGAAAGCGCTTATGCCATCCAGGCAGGAAGAGAGGTACGGGTAATGGTATGTCCTGACAAGGTAAATGATAAGATTGCCGCAAAGATGTGTTACGACATTGCCAGAGAAGTTGAAGAACAGTTAGAGTATCCGGGCGAAGTCGTTGTTACGGTCATTCGAGAGACACGCTTTGTTGAACATGCAAAGTAGTGTATATGCATACAGAATTTGATGTAATCGTGGTCGGTGCCGGGCATGCAGGTTGTGAAGCGGCTCTTGCCTCGGCACGGATGGGGATGATCACTGCATTGCTCACGATAAACCTGGATACGATTGCACAGATGTCATGTAATCCTGCTATTGGCGGCCTTGCAAAGGGTCAATTGGTTCGGGAAATTGACGCCCTTGGCGGAGAGATGGCAAAGGTGACTGATGAAACAGGCATCCAATTCCGTATGCTCAACACCAAAAAAGGCCCCGCCGTCCATTCACCACGTGCACAGGCTGATAAAAAAGCCTATCAGTTTTCCATGAAGAATCGGGTGGAGAACCAAAGCAACCTCTTCTTAAGGCAGGAAATTGTTGACGACCTCATCGTCGATAATAAAAAAGTGGTGGGGCTCATTGGCCAAAGCGGCATTAAATATAAAGCAAAGGCTGTTATCCTTACCACGGGCACATTCCTAAAAGGGCTTATTCATATTGGCGAATTTACGACCTCGGGCGGGAGGGCCGGAGAACTCTCATCCGAAAAATTGTCAGATTCTTTACGGAGGAACGGGTTTGAGGTGGGGCGCCTGAAGACAGGGACGTCTCCACGTCTCAATGGCCGTACCATTAATTATAAGCCGCTCACCCCTCAGTGCGGAGACGAATATCCCCAACCTTTCTCATTTTCAACAGAAAAGATAGCCTGTTCTCAAGTCCCCTGCTATATTACATACACGAATCCCGCTACACACAAAATTATTACATCGAACCTGTATCGCGCACCACTTTATACCGGGCAGATTAAATCTGTGGGACCACGATACTGTCCATCGCTAGAGGATAAGGTTGTACGTTTTTCAGGGAAAGACCAGCACCAGATATTTCTGGAACCAGAGGGCTTGAATACCCTCGAGGTTTATTGTAATGGAATTTCTACCAGTATGCCTCATGATGTCCAGGAGTCTATCGTTCATTCTATCACAGGTTTGGAATCAGCCGAAATTTTGCGGTATGGTTATGCCATCGAATACGATTTTGTGCCGCCAACTCAACTCCATCCATCGTTAGAAACAAAACTCGTGGAAAATCTTTTTCATGCTGGTCAAATCAATGGAACCTCTGGTTACGAAGAAGCTGCAGCACAGGGAATCATGGCCGGTATCAATGCTGTCCTAAAAATACAGGGAAAAGAGACTTTTGCCCTTGATCGTTCGGAAGCTTACATCGGTGTGCTCATTGATGATCTTGTTACAAAAGGAACGCAGGAACCGTATCGGATGTTTACATCTCGTGCGGAATACCGGCTTCTCCTGAGGCAGGACAATGCTGACAGAAGGTTAATGAAGTACGGATACCGTTATGGGTTTATCTCTGAACAGCAATGGGGTAAATTACAGGAAAAAGAATGTGCTATTGCGGAAATTCTCACATATATGGATAAGAAAACTGTAGGACCAGATACTCTAACAAAGATATTGAGTCGTCCTGATAGAACTTTTGATTCCTTGCTTACTATAGATGGTGGGCTTCGTCAAAGGCAAGTCTCAAAAGAAGTAAGAGAACAGGTGGAAATCGAGGTAAAATACAAAGGATACATAGACCGCCAGCAGATACAAATAGAAAAGTTCAAAAAGATGGAAGATTATAAAATTCCTCAGGGAATTGATTACTCCAAAATTCCTGAACTCAGAAAAGAAGCTCGTCAGAAACTCTCTCAAATCCGTCCCATTTCTTTAGGGCAGGCGTCCCGTATTTCAGGGGTTTCCCCTGCCGACATTTCGATTCTTATGATCTATCTTGCAGGAAAAATGAAGATGTAATTATGTTATATTCATCGTCATCAGAAATTCGGCGTTGGTCTTTGACTTTGCCAGCCTGTTTTTGAGCAGCTCCATAGCTTCAACGGCGTTCATTTCGTTGAGCACCTTTCGGAGTATCCACATGCGTTTAATTTCTTCCGGATTAACAATCAGTTCTTCCTTTCGAGTACCGGAGCGGGTGATGTCAATGGCAGGGAATAATCTGCGGTCTGCCAGTTTCCTGTCCAGATGGAGTTCCATATTGCCCGTGCCCTTGAATTCCTCAAAGATTACTTCATCCATTCTGCTCCCCGTATCTATCAAAGCCGTTGCGATAATCGTGAGACTGCCACCCTCTTCAATATTCCTTGCCGCGCCAAAGAATCTCTTGGGTTTCTGGAGCGCGCTGGCATCCACACCGCCTGAAAGGATTTTTCCGCTGTGAGGAACCTCGGTGTTGTATGCGCGCGCTAATCTTGTAATGGAATCGAGTAAAACGACGACGTCCCTGCCATATTCCACCATCCGCTTTGCCTTTTCAATTACCATTTCGGCTATCTGGATGTGGCGGCTGGCAGGTTCATCAAATGTTGAGCCAATGACCTCGGCTTCAACGGATCGGTCCATATCGGTTACCTCTTCAGGCCTTTCATCAATTAACAGGATGATCAAATAAACCTCAGGATGATTCTTTGTAATACTGTTTGCAATTTTTTGTAATAACACTGTTTTTCCAGTACGCGGAGGCGCTACGATTAAACCTCTTTGTCCCTTTCCAATAGGGGTAACCAGGTCCATAATCCTTGTTTCAAGCTCGGCAGAGTCTTTTTCTAAAAAGAGTCTTTCTGTAGGATGTAAAGGAGTCAGATCATCGAAAATAATCTTTTCTCCCATGATCTCCGGATTCTCAAAATTGATAGCCTCTACCCGCAGTAATGCAAAGTACCTCTCCGTATCCTTGGGAGGTCTGATCTGACCGGATACTACCGCTCCCGTTCTTATCCGAAATCGGCGGATTTGAGAAGGGGAGATGTAAATATCGTCCGGGCAGGGTAAGTAATTGTAATCCGGCGACCGTAAAAATCCAAAACCTTCCGGAAGCACCTCTACAACGCCTTCTCCATACATAAGACCATTCTGATTGACCCTTTCTTTAAGAATTTTAAAGATCAGGTCTTGTTTTTTCAGCCCTGTGTACTCTTTGATATCTTCTCTTTTTGCCGTTTCCTGTAATTCTTTAATAGTCATTTTTTGCAATTCTGTGATGTGCATTTCTCCTCTTTTAATTTCTTCGTATTTTTCGTTTGTCTCCTGATCTACAACTACAGGTTCCTTTTTACCGCTCGTTACTGCCATAATATTTTCCTCCTTAATTATAAACTAGGTTCTGCCACAGAGGCCCCAGAGAGCACAGAAGAAAATCCTCTGGGGTCTCGGTGACCTCTATGGCTGTTTTTAAATTCCTTAAACTAAATCTTTTCTATATAGAGCTGCCAGAACTCCTTTACTTGTCTGAAGGTGTTGTCTACCGTAAAATTATTGTCAATAATGTAATCTGCTTTCTTTTTTTTATCTTCCAAAGCCATTTGGAAACGTTCTCTTTTGTCTAATTCCTCCTCTTTCCAATGCCTGCTGATTTTGCTTCGCTCCAATCTGTGACCTCTGCTGGCATTTACAAAAATAATGAAGTCACATATCGAGGAGAGATCAGATTCCTCTAACAATGCAGCGTCGATAATAATAGCCTTTCGTCTCCCCTGTTTTTCAATTTCAGTAATCTTTGATTTTATCCGCTCAATGACAACGGGA
>MHZD01000196.1:4456-4972 GCA_001828645.1 Planctomycetes bacterium RIFOXYC2_FULL_41_27
GTCATCTAAACATGTCTTGTCCTGAAATACAATTTCCGCAAGTCTTGAGCGATCAATTTTGCCGTAGATATCCTGAACCGTGTTCCCAAACCTTTCCACAATTTTATTTTTCAGTTCTTGCACAAGAAACAGTCGATGACACATCTCATCGGCATCGATATATTCAGACCCCAGGGAAGCAAGCATACGAGCTATGGTGCTTTTCCCGCTTGATATGCCGCCTGTTATACCAATGATCTTGGGGCGACGGTTCACTCTGTTTCCATCCAGTTTTTCCCGGTTTTTATGTTTACCTTTATCGGAACTTTCAGAGTAACAGCATGACTCATTTCCTCTTGGATCAAGGAACGTGTTGACGCTAATTTGTTTTCCTTCACTTCAAAGAGTAATTCGTCATGTATTTGGAGTATCATCTTTGCCCCATACTCACCCTTCTTCAGTTTTGCATGGATGTTATTCATGGCGACCTTGATTAAATCAGCCGCAGTGCCTTGAATAATCGTATTGACAGCAATG
>MHZD01000197.1:0-153 GCA_001828645.1 Planctomycetes bacterium RIFOXYC2_FULL_41_27
ATATTGAACGAATTTCTACGAAAATAAGTTGCGGTCGCGCCAATGGACGCGACCTTGTTAGCTTAAAACAATCACTTTCAAAATTACCCGCACTCAAAGAAAAAACTGGATTTTGTATCTCGGATATTCTAGTATCCATAGAACAACAGTTAG
>MHZD01000197.1:321-6322 GCA_001828645.1 Planctomycetes bacterium RIFOXYC2_FULL_41_27
AGATCGCACGAACGGGCATTAATTCCCTCAAGGTAGGGTACAACAAGGTATTTGGATATTATATTGAAGTTACTAATGCCAACAAGGATAATATTCCTGAGACCTATATTCGGAAGCAGACACTCAAAAACGCAGAACGTTTCATTACCCCGGAACTCAAGGAATATGAAACAAAAGTGCTGACGGCTGATGAACGCGCAAAGGATTTAGAGTACGATTTGTTTATCCAGATACGTGAACAGGTCAGCGGTTTTACGGCGCGACTGCAAAGGACGTCTGAGGCGATCGCACTCATTGACGTATTGTCTACCCTTGCCAATCTTGCTGTAGAAAACCGGTATATCATGCCTGAGATTACCGATGGCCTGGAATTAAAAATAATCGACGGACGTCACCCCGTACTGGATCGAAGACTTGCCAGCGAAAGCTTTGTACCCAACGATATCAATCTGGATGGGACTCAGGATACGATCATGGTAATTACCGGGCCAAATATGGCGGGGAAAAGCACGTATATTCGCCAGGTAGCGCTTCTTATTCTCATGGCACAGATGGGGAGTTTTATCCCGGCAAAAGAAGCAGTCATTGGAACGGTAGACAGAATTTTTACACGGGTAGGCGCCTCGGATGAACTTTCGAGGGGGCAGAGTACCTTTATGGTGGAAATGAATGAGACGGCAAACATCCTGAATAACGCCACCGAACGCAGTCTCATTATTTTAGACGAGGTGGGTCGCGGCACGAGCACATTCGACGGCGTCAGCATTGCCTGGGCAATTACAGAATACATCTACCAGCACATTCATGCCAGAACACTCTTTGCTACCCACTATCACGAACTCACGGAACTTGCCTTGCTCTTTTCGGGAATCAAGAATTTTAACATCGCCGTCAAGGAGTGGGGAGACGAGATTATATTTTTGCGAAAGATTGTAGAAGGGGGAACTGATAAAAGTTATGGAATCCACGTCGCGCGTCTTGCGGGAATACCAAGGGAGGTCATCCAGAGGGCGCGCATTATCCTGAACAACCTTGAGGCTGCAACCCTGGATGTAAACGGCAAACCAAAGTTTGCGCCATTGAAAACAGCCCAAAATAATAAACAACCTGCACAGTTAAAATTTTTTTTGTCGAAGCAAGACATGGTAATTGAAGAAATCAAGAAGCTTGAAACGTCAAGGATGTCACCCCTTGAAGCGCTTAACAAGCTCGACGAACTTAAAAAGAAATTAGAAGAGGATAATGGTTTGTAATTGATAAATTTTCGTAATAGTTTAGTATTTTGAAAACATTAGCAGTGGAAAATGACTTGGTGACAGTATGTAGGGGTAATTCATGAATTACCCCTTTGCTGGTTCAATCGTCCTCGATTGAACCAAAATGTTTCGGTTCAGGCTACAAGGCTGAACCAGCATAGCAAATGCCTTGGTGACAGTATGTAGTGGCAATTCATGAATTGCCACTACAAGATTGAAATTCCACTGTTTCGTTCAATCGAGGACGATTGAACTAGCAAGAGAGGTAAAGCCCGAAGGGCTGACAGAGTATAGCCCAGGGCGACAGCCCTGGGATGAGGATTTAATAATATTTTTAGCCCTGAAAGGGCGGTACATTGGACGATATCTTCATTCAATGACATTGCCCATCAAGGGAGAGGTGATTTGTAATTTGATTTCAAGGATTTCAATCCCCGTTTACACGAGGACGAATCTTGTATAATTTCCCCTCTAGAAAGAGGGGACTTCGTCGTGATGGTTCGACAGGCTCACCATGAACGGCACTGCATCCTGAGCTTGTCGAAGGATCAGTCGAACGATAAAGGGGTGTGTAAGTTTGCCGTAATACCCCCCGCGCTGGTTCAATCTTGCAGATTGAACCAAATATTTCGAATTGTACCATGGGTTTAAAAGTCTGTCTCTACTTTGAACTATGCAAACTGTTTCGTTCAATCGAGGACGATTGAACGAGCCAGAGGAATGTTCAGGAATTTCAAACTATTGTTCCTCCCCTTGACTTCGTCGTGAGCTCAGTCGAACGATGGGGGAAGCTAGGTGGGGGTGAAAGAAAAAGCTACGCACCCTCCCCGAACCCCTCCCATCAAGGGAGGGGAATATTTAGTTGCCGAATGCCTGATTTATCCACGTAATTCAATTATTTTAACAGGGGAAATTATATGCAATATCTACCACTTCTTACGATGTCCACAAAGGCCTCGATTTTTGTATTCATAATACTCTTTCTCTGTATCCTTTTATTTGCATTCGTTATCTTCAAATACGGATGGCTTTACATCAAGTCCGTTGCATCAGACGCCCCCGTGTCTTTCTTGCAGATGATCGGCATGGGCTTTCGGCATGTCGATGCCCACTCCGTTGTGGAATGCCGTATTATGGCAAAGAAGGCGGGGATAGATATTGCCTCCTCATCTCTGGAGGCGCACCAATTGGCAGGCGGCAATATTAACAATGTCGTTCGTGCCCTTATTGCAGCAAGCAAGGCAAATATTGAACTGAATTTTGACCGCGCCTGCGCCATCGATCTCTCCGGGAGGGATGTATTTGACACCATAAAGACCAACATCAATCCAAAGGTGATTGATTGTCCTGATCCTGTTAAAGGTTCTGGCTCACTGGACGCCGTAACAAAGGATGGCATCCAGCTCAAAGTAAAGGCGCGTGTGACCATACGCACAAAGATTGACAGGCTCGTGGGGGGGGCAACGGAGGAAACCATTATTGCCCGTGTTGGTGAAGGCATTATTACGATCATCGGTTCATCTGAAACGTATAAAAGAGTGTTAGAAAAACCCGATTCGATATCAAACTTTGTTATGGAAAAGGAACTGGATGGAGATACGGCCTTTCAGATTCTCTCGATTAATATCGTGAGTATCGACGTGGGCGACAACATCGGCGCAAAACTTCAAGCCGATCAGGCAGAGGCAGATAAGCGGGTTGCCCAGGCAGAGGCTGAGAAACGGCAAAGCATGGCTAATGCGCGCGAACAGGAGATGAAGGCGCTTGCAGAAGAAAACATGGCAAAAATACTTGCAGCCGAGTCTGAAGTGCCCAAGGCCATTGCCCAGGCATTTCGTGAGGGGAACCTCGGCATTATGGACTATTACCACATGAAAAATGTCCAGGCCGACACCGAGATGAAGACATCGATATCAAAAACCGGATTACCGCCAAAGACGCCGTTATAAATATAATAGAGGAATAAAATTTGCGTTGGAACCGGACTTATAGTAAAGGCAATAAGTAAGTAGACATAAAATATAAGGCTTGTCATTCCCGCATGCTTTTAGCGGGAATGACATATAAGGCGGCTCTTATTTATTGCCTTTCCTATACAATTAAATTAGGTCTTCGGTAACTTTTTACGCCGCGAAGACGCCAAGGCACCTCGTAGGGGCACGCTGATGCGTGCCCAATAATGAGGGCACGGGCACCGTGCCCCTACTGTCTTTGTGACTTTGTGGCTAGAGGGAAAATACTCCAGCTTATCAGCGCCAGTGCTCATTTTGACAGAAAACATGGTTTCTAATATATCAATCTTAAAGATGAAGAAGATAAAAAAATCACTATGAAGACCGCTCTCGACTCTTTAAAACGTGATGGTTTGGAAGATTCCTTTATAAAAACAAAACCCCTTAAATCTAATTTAAAAAAAACGAAATCTGTATAACATTCTCTGCTTAAAATGCTATAGGGAGGGTTATGAAAAATGTCTTTGCTGAACAATCTCTCACTTATATTTTTTCTCCTAATATCAACACCCTGTTTTGCTGAAGAGAGAGACTTTAATACCATGGATTCTAACAAACATTTACAAGAAGCTAGGAGATATTTATTAACTAATGATATTGATAATGCCTATAAGCATTTAGAATCAATTCCATTAGATTCACCAGAAGAGATTTATAAACAAAGACAAGAATTAATTATAAAAGTAATTAGATTAGAAAAAGATATAAGAGGAAATCGTTACAATAATTTTAACTCTTATTCTCACAACGATAATAAAAATGAAATTATTAAAAATACCCCTTCTAGTGATATTTCTAGTAGTATTGCGACACTTGTAGGATTTTTATTTATTTCATTTTTTTGGTTACTTCCATGTTTCGGGGTTGCAGCTTGGGCAAAATCATGGAGTCATTCATTTGTTCTATTCATTATTATTTCTATATTTATTTCTCCAGTTTTGGGAGGATTTATTGTTTTAATATTAGGGAAAAGAAAGATCTGTCCAAATTGTGCAGAGAAAATAAAAACAGCAGCTATTGTATGTCCTTATTGTAAAAATAACGTTTCAAACTTATGAATAATCAACAACTTTAAGCCAATAAAAAAATCATATCTTTGAATTATATATATTTACTATGAGGGTTTATGTTCGACCTAAAACACTTTACTACAATAGGTGACCTTGCCCGTGAAATCGCACAGAAATACCGTTTTTACGACTCTGCGATTCGTTCTCTTACGGATTCCCTTTCAATGGACGCTGCCTTAAAAACCCTCGCAGAACTTACAGTTCTTGAAAAATCCTCAATCGTGTCCATTGTATCATCACTGAACGAAATATCAAAAATGAGCAATATTTCATCGTCCGTACGTGCCATGACAGATGCAAACTCTTTCATCAAATCAATCTTTGAATCTAAGCTATCTGTGGAAACTGTAATGCGTTCAGCCCTTGAGCAGAAAAGACTATTGGAAGAGATAGAGAGACCTCTATCACTAAGCAATCAGATGTCTGACCTAACAATCAGTCATCGCCACATGTCTGCGATGCTATTTGCTTCACTATCGGCCCAATCCAAAATCATGGAAATACAATCTATTCCTTTGGGTGCTGCAATTAACGCTTCAGCTTCCTTTCAACAATCTCTTCGTCTCGGGCTGGATAAATTCACTTCTAGCTACAACAAATTATTCGACTTCATAAATAATCGGCCCACTATCATTGCGAAACTTACACCGGTAGTGTAAAATATTTTGTGTAAATATAGGATAGGGTAGAAAAAAGGCGCATTCACCTTTATACTTGGAGTTGTGAAATTAAAATAACAATAAACCAAGGAAGGAGAATACGCCATGATAGAATTTAGTGTTAATGTAGCAGAAGTTAAGGAATATATCAAGGGGTTAGTAGAAGCGCCTGGGAAGTATTTTAGTATGATACGTTATAATGTCAGGGAAAGTGTGGGGCGATATTTGAGTGAATTAATGGAAGCGGAACTGACGTTTTATATAGGACGGGAGCGCTATGAGAGGAGTGGTGGAGGAGAGGTAAATTATAGGAATGGTGGGTATAATCGGCGATTTACCCTGAAAGGCATAGGAGCGGTTGTGGTCAATGTGCCTAGAGACCGGAGCAGTAAGTTTAAGACGTCCGTATTGCCGAGGAGTCGTCAATATGAGGATCAGATACGAGAGGACATGGGATTGATGTTTTTGACAGGGGTGAGTACCCGCACCTTGAGTTTAATAAGCCACAGGCTATTGGGGAGGAGTCTTAGCCATAATGAGGTGAGTAAGGCGAATTTAGCGTTAACGGAGGGGGTTGAGAAGTGGAGGAATCGGGACCTTTCTAAAGAGTTGGTTAAATATATGTTTTTGGATGGTGTAAACTTTGATATGCGCATTGGTGGAAGTGTTGAAAAGGTGGCGGTGCTTGTTGCGATAGGGGTAACGGAAGGAGGGCAGAAATTAGTTTTAGGATTACAGTCCGGGGATAAGGAGTCTGCGTCGTGTTGGAGGGAATTTATAAGAGACCTTAAGGGGCGAGGACTGGATGGTTATAAGGTGAAGCTGGGCATTATGGATGGTCTTGCAGGATTAGAGAAGGTATTTCAAGAGGAGTTTTCTGGTGCAAAGACGCAGAGGTGTCAGGTACATGTTGCGAGGAATGTCCTTGCTAAAGTTACGAAAAAGCACAAGAAGGAAGTAGCGGACGATCTTCGTTCGATTTTTTATGCATCCTCGAAGGAGAA
>MHZD01000198.1 GCA_001828645.1 Planctomycetes bacterium RIFOXYC2_FULL_41_27
AAAATATGTCATGGGTTAATCCATGTACGCCGCCGACAACGACTGCCTTTACACGACCCATCCGAAGAAAATCTGAGGCATAAATAATAGCATCGACACTGCTTGTTACGCCGTTTGAAATGGTGGTATTGAGACCTGTGGCCTTACAGAAAATAGAGGCACGGCTTGCTGGCGCATTCAACACTGTATTAGGAAAGTCCATGGGATTGACATAATTAGTGCCTTCACGCAAAGACTGGAAATCAAAGGAACTGATGCTGTCAATACTTCCATAGGTAGAGCCAACAACAATGCCTAGTTCATCACCGCTATAGGTATTGTTTTCCAGGTTCGCATCTTTGATGGCAAGAACCGTCCCGGATGATACAAGAAGGGAGGTTCTATCGATATGTCGGATTCCTTTTTGCCCTAGATAAATCTTAGCATCAAAATCAGAGATTTCACCCGCCTGTTTGCTATTAAATTTACTTACATCAAACAGGGTGACGGGTTTTATACCCGATACACCTTCAGTTAAATTTTTCCAAAAACTATCCTTGTCTGCCCCGAGAGGCGAGATAACTGAAACACCTGTAATAACGATTCTCGTTTTTTCCATTACAAACCTTCTTTTATCCTGGGAACTTTTTTACAACCAGGCAGCTATTGTTACCGCCAAATGCATGGGCATTGTTCAAAGCAATATTTACCGGTTGTTTTCTCATAACATTAGGTACATAATCCAGATCACATTCCGGATCCGGCGTTTGATAATTTATTGTAGGCGGAATGGTATCGTTCTGTACAACCAATGCACAAGTAATTGCCTCAATTGCACTGGCCGCACCCATTGTATGCCCAATCATGGATTTTATTGAACTAATTGCAAGGTTCATGGGTTTATTCCCAAACACCTTTTTAATTGAAATCGTTTCAGCCTTGTCATTGGCAGGAGTTCCCGTTCCATGTGCGCTAACATACTGGACATCTTCAGGACTCAGGTTTGCGCTTTTTAAAGCCTTTTTCATGGCAGAGACAACACCTTCACCGTCGGGATGTGGTATCGTAATATGGTACGCATCACAGCTAAGCCCATAGCCGATAATTTCAGCATAAATATTCGCATTTCTTTTTGTTGCATGTTCAAGCGATTCAAGAAGAAGCATTCCTGCACCTTCGCCCACCATCATGCCTTTTCTGTTTTTGTCAAAGGGCTGGCAGATATCAGGAGCAATAGCGCCCAGTCTGGCGAATCCCGTATAGGCAACTTTCGAAAAAGGATCCGAGCCACCGGAAAGCATCATGTCCACCCTTCCAAATTTAATCAAGTCATAGGCATATCCAATTGCATAATTACCCGCAGCGCAAGCAGTGGGGATAATCGTATTAGGCCCCTTCAAACCAAACTCAATAGCAATATTAGCCGGGATATTATTACACGGATGCTTCAAAAACAGGTCTGGGTCGACCTTATCTTCACCATCTTTATGCCTGATATAATTAACCTTCTCCAGAATTTGTATTTCACCCGCGGTTGTTCCAACAGAGACCCCAATCCGTTCTAAATCAACTTTACTCAAATCAAGCTTTGCATCGTTTAAGGCCAGTTTTGTGGCTGCTATCGCAAACTGAGAACCTTTGCCTATTTTTTTGAGAATGTCGTTTTTTATATAATCCGCATAATTGAAATTTTTTACTTCACATCCTTTATGAACCTTATAACCAGAAGTATCAATGCACGTCACGTCGTCCACACCAGATATCCCGGCAATCAGGGCATTCCAAAAGGCGTCCTTGCCTGACCCGATAGGGGTGATCATTCCTACGCCCGTTATCACAACACGTTTATTCATAAACTATACCAAAGCACTTTTTTCTGCAATGCCGAAGGTCAACGATGCCTTCGCAACGGTTTTTTCTTCAACTTTTACGGTTGCCTGAACAATAGCGCCCTTGGAGACAATTTTTTCCACGATAATTTCTACGAAGAGTTGATCGCCGGGGAATACAGGTTTTGTAAACCGTGCATTGTTAACCGATGCCAATAAAAAAACGGTATTCTTGTCGTTTTGCTGGGCGGGGAGGCTCTTCTTGAATAATATAATGGAAGCCTGTGCCATCGCTTCGATGATCAAGACCCCTGGCATGATAGCAAAATCAGGGAAGTGACCGACAAAGACAGGTTCGTTGCCGGAGACATTTTTTACACAAACAATTTTCTTCCCCTCTTCGAACTCAACAACCCTATCGATAAATAGAAAAGGATATTTTTGAGGCAGAAGAGATCGAATTTCCTCAAATAATATCATTTTATGTATGCTTTTTTCATATTAATCATGTTACGTATTACTAGTTAATCTTGTTACACTATATTATTATGTTCTAAATTATTTTTTTACATTTTGAATAAAGTTTTACCCCCCTTTATCTATCATTCATTAATAAGGGTAAAGAAGGGGGGGGAATTGGTTTGTGCCTTGCTGCTCTATATATCAAGCATCTTATGAGGTGAGTTTGCCGCTCTCTGCCAATACTGATTTTGTTAAACCAATCGTCGCGCTTAATGAGGTAATATCAACAAGCTTTTCTTCAGGTATTTGCACTTTAAACTTCTTTTCAATGAGTGCAAGAATTTCAAGGGCTAAAAGGGAATCTATCTCTAGATCTTTAAAGAAATTAGCGTCTCTTTTATCCCATATCTCCTTTTCGTCTAACTCAGTAACCTCTGCGACGATTGCGGTTACACCTTTTTCAATCTCTCCGGCGTTCAAAATTATCCTCCTTTAATAAACTACCTAAACAAAAGACACATATATACTCATAGTAATTTTGAAAACAACGGAAATATAGTAGCAGACATAATTTATATTGTCAATAATATTCTTTAGCTTGATAGAAAAGAAATTAAGCTTTCGGTAACGACTTTTTCCATTACTTTCCTGCAAAGCAGAAGCTTTGCAGGAAAGTGCGTTCCCAAACAAACGGAGTTTGGGAACGAACCAATACACTCGGAGGAATTGGTACATGCAAGGGCACCCTAAAATTCAGTCGGTATTCATCACAACTGCAGAAATTTCATAGGCAGAGTAGTGCAACCAACCAAATTTAAAACGTCTGATAATAACTATTATGTTATAATCCAGAGCAACTTTACCAATTCTTGTATATTCGCATTTTTTTGGTTATGTATTCCAAACTCACCTTTCATCAAAAAACGCAACACACCTATTTTGTCTTCCTTGGTACCCTCTTTTCTGATATGGATCCATGTTGTCTGAGTTTATCCAGTACACTTAATGCCTTATATATTTGCCTTTCTAAAATTGTTTCATATTTAGATAATTCTTCAAGCTTGTTTTTCCCTTCAGTTATTTTTAAGGCCTTTAACTGTGACAGTTCTTTATTTGTCCTTTTTCTAGTCCTAAAAAATCCTTGCTCATACTCCTGAATGCAAGACGACTCAAATTCTATTATTTGACTTTCTATCTTCAAACACCGTTTCAATCGCCAAAGACTAGAAATAATACGGTCTACAATAATTGATTCTATTTCGCTTGAGGGTATTAATTCTTTTACAATCCTATTTCTGAGATCATCAAGTTCTGATACACTTTCACCTTCTATTAATATTTCGCTGCTAAAGATATACTGCCTTGCAATACTTTCCGCAGGTTTTACTGTTTCAGAGGTTGTTTTGCTTTCTTTACTTTCTGATTTTGGCAGGTTCGATTGCACGGGCAGTTTAACTATTGTGCTCATTATCTTATCGACCTTTTCTTTGCTGCTGGCCTCCTTATTTTTCCTATGTAAAATATCTTCTCTCAAAATTGATGCCATAATTCCTCCCTTTCTTGTTTCGAAAATATCCGCATGGTAATAGTTATATTTATTCTGAACGGAGCGAAAAATCTAAAATTTGATTTGAACATAATATCTCATAATTAATGAAATTATTCAATAAATATTTTCATAATTTAAATATACCGTATTACGGAGCTTGCTTTACTTTATGATATTTAATAAAATTATGCCTGTGACTTTTACTAATGTTTTACTCTGAGCTTTTGATATGAAAATTAACGAAATCTTCAAGAGTATTCAAGGAGAGACATCTTATGCCGGCCTGCCTTGCGCCTTCATACGTGTAACAGGTTGTAATTTGCGCTGTAGTTATTGCGATACCATGTATGCTTATGAAGAAGGGGAAAAAATGTCCTTGAACACTATTCTCGAAATCATTGCCGGATTCAATACAAAAATAGTCTGTGTTACGGGAGGCGAACCGCTGTCGAACAAAGATACACCACTTTTGATCAAAGATTTGTTGAATAAAAATTACACTGTTTTAGTCGAAACAAACGGGAGTTACGATATCCGGATAATACCACAAAAAGCTATTAAAATCATGGATATAAAGTGTCCTGACAGCAATATGAGTCATTTCATGAACTGGCAGAATATTAAGTATCTGACAAAATTTGATGAGGTGAAATTTGTCTTAAGTTCTCGTAAAGATTATGAATGGACGAAGACCTTGATAGATAAATATAATTTATCTCAAATTGCAAATGTATTGGTAGGAACTGCCTTTGGTGCAATTTCTCCCAAAGAGGTTGTGCAATGGATTTTGGAAGATAATCTGGATGTGCGATTCCAACTCCAACTCCATAAATATATCTGGGGGTCACAAACAAGAGGCGTATAACATCAATTTACGATTTACGAGGTACGATTTGCGATTTAAAACTGAAAAGGCAAATCATAAATCCAAAATCGTAAATCGTTCGACTGAGCGCTCACGACGAAGTCTAAAATTTCTCCTAAATTTTTCAGGTAATAATACCAATGAAAGAATTAGCTATCGTACTGGTCAGCGGCGGTATGGATAGTTGCGTAACGGCGGCTGTTGCAAATACACAATACCAGATTGCTCTCTTACACGTAAATTACAGCCAGCGCACAGAATCGCGGGAGCTTAAAGCCTTTTGGAATATTGCATCGTTTTACCATATTCCAGAAGATAGAATTCTCATATCCAACATTGATTATCTCCGCAAGATCGGTGGTTCGAGCCTAACGGACTTGAGCATGAACGTCCAGGATGCACAGTTGCATAGCAAGGAAATTCCTACCTCCTATGTCCCATTTAGAAACACACTTTTTTTGACCATTGCCGTTTCCTGGGGAGAGGTAATTGGGGCGAAGAAGGTATTTATCGGTGCCGTGGAACAGGATAGCCCAGGCTATCCTGATTGCAGGCCAATCTATTATGAAGCTTTTAATAAACTCATCAAAGTAGGGACAAAGCCCACAACTCGCATAGAGGTAGAGACACCGCTTATAAATAAAAGTAAATCTGAGATTGTAAAAATGGGTATATCATTAAATGCCCCACTCCATCTAAGCTGGTCGTGTTACAAAAACACTGATAAGGCCTGCGGCGTATGTCATAGCTGTTTCTTACGGCTAAAGGCTTTTAAAGAAGCAAGTATTATTGATCCGATCGTTTATGCATAACAGAAATGTCATCTTTCCTGCGTGACTGTTTTTTTGTATCATCAATCAAAGGAACACCTGGAATGGTTTTTATAACGCATCCCTTTGAAGTAGGAATACACTCTTTCTTGTTCAATTCACAACGCCCGCGATTTTCGTATCTGCAGTACATAAAATGGAATATTTAATTATATTTTATCACGTGCGATTTTATCCAGAGCGGTTATCAGTTGGTCTATGTCCGCTTCCGTGTTAAATAATCCCGGGCTGATTCTGACAGTACCATCTGGAAACGTGCCCAACATCTGATGGGCAAAGGGGGCGCAATGAAGACCTGGACGTACCGCAATATCAAAGGATTGGTCGAGAATGGCACCGACTTCTGCTGGTTTAAATCCCTTTACATTTATGGAGAGGATACCGACTTTTTTGGAAATATCCGTAGTCCCATACAAAATGAATCGCGGGTCATCCTTTAAAGCGTTTATTAGTTTTTCGGTTAATTTTTGTTCATGTTTTCTGATCGTATGAATTCCTCTGGATAATACATATTCAATACCTGCCCTGAGACCTGCAATGCCAACCGTGTTGGGCGTACCACTCTCCAGTTTGAAGGGTAATTCCTCCGGTTGTGATAACGAGGCAGGTTCGAAACCCGTCCCCCCTTCCCTCCACGGTTCTAAGGTTACGAGTTCTCCCACATACAGCCCCCCTGTCCCGGTTGGGCCCAGCGGGCCTTTGTGTCCTGTAAATGCGAGCATATCGATACAGTATCGGTTAACGTCAATTTCGCATACCCCTGCCGTTTGAGCGGCATCTACCATGAATATAATATTATTTTCCCTTGCAAGCCTGCCAATTTCCTGGATGGGTTGAATCGTACCTATAACGTTAGGCGAATGCGCCATAACAATCAATCGTGTTTTGAATGTGATGGCATTCTTGATATCATCCGGGTCAATAAAACAGTCCTGAGAATTTCCTACCTTGGTTACGGTAATAATATTTTTCCTTTCAAGACCATTGAGTGCGCGTGATACAGCATTGTGTTCAAGACAGGTCGTTATGGCGTGGTCGCCGGGCTTAAGCAGACCTTTAATTCCCATATTAATGGCATCGGTTGCATTAAAGGTAAAAATAAACCGATTACTATTCTTGATACCAAATAATTTTGTAACAACCATGCGGGTATCTTCAATTTCCTTTTCAGCCGCTACCGCCGTCTTATGCCCTGAACGGCCGGGGTTTGCGCCCAGAGTACGGTAAAAGGTGTCCATGGTTTTATATACAATTTCTGGTTTTGGAAACGTTGTTGCTGCATTGTCGAGATAGTTCATATTACATTCCTATATATTTTGCATAAAGTCCCTTGGCCAGAGAGGCGTCGTTTGTGCCGGTAATAATTGAGCGTCCGTCTGGAAATACTGTTATTTCATATTTGTCAATTTTTATTCGTAAAAGAAAGTTGTTAAAAGAGACCTCCCCCACTTTTCCCAATCTTGTTGCAAGCTTTATCAAGTCTAGTTTCGATCCATTGGGGTGTAAAATTTGTATGGCATTTCTGCCGCACAAGGCGGTTGTCATTGAATACCTATCTTTGGACAGAAATTCATAGTGGTGATGTTTGCATGTTACACAATCGGATTTCTCCCAAATTTCCTCGGTATGCAACCTTTTTATTTCGTTACGCCAGAGGTCTATCTTTACAAGTCCTTTATTCAATGCATCGTAATTTTCTGTTAATATTTTTAGAGCCTCAGCCGCCTGAATAGAAGCGATCATACTGGCAATGGGTGCGATAATTCCTGCTGTATCGCATGTCTCAGTTGTGCCAAAAGGCGGCATAGTATCGAGTACGCACCGGAGACAGGGAGTTTTTGATGGAATAATGTTCATGGTTAAACCAATACTTCCAATACACGCCCCATAAATCCATGGTATCCCGTGTTTCACACAATAATCATTGATGAGAAATCGTGTCTCGAAATTATCAGTTCCATCGATGACAATATTCGCATTTTCCAGAATAGTTTCAATATTGGATGGGTTGAGGTCAGCAACAATTGCTTCGATCTGTATTTGGGAATTAACTTTCTGTAGCTTCTTTTGTGCGGCAACAGCTTTTGGGAGGTTTTTGTTTATGTCTTCTTCGTCAAATAAGGATTGGCGTTGCAGGTTGCTTTCTTCGATAAAATCACGGTCGACAATCTTGAGACATTTGATTCCGCTGCGGACAAGCAGATTGGCAAAAGTGCAACCCAATGCGCCGCAGCCAACAAGCACGGCAGTCTTCTCCATAAGTATCTTTTGTCCTGTATTACCTATGCCGTAGAACAGTACCTGCCGTGTATAACGATCTGACATGATCAAATTAATTTAACTCACCGCAAAGACGCAGAGGACGCGAAGAAAGAGTTAAAAAGACCTAATTTATAGTCTCTGGAAGACCTCCCCTTCATCCCCTCCATGCGAAGGAGGGGAAAGAGGGGTGGTTATAAGTTCGACTTTGCGCACTTTGCGTCTTTGCGGTGGATTATTTATCATTTCTTTATTTCGAAACTACCCAAACACGAAGGGTCTCCTGCAGCAAGGGTTTTTGAGCGCTTGTAACTGATCTTGGGATTTACTCCCTCACCGAATCCTGCAATCCATTCATTGATGATATCACACATCGTTAAAAAATTTGCACCCACATTTTCCCAGTATGGTTTATGAACGCAGGTTTCGTGATCCCATGACGTGCATTTTTCAGAATCGGATACCACCTGCGCACCCCGGTCACAAGGCATTCCGTCACTAAGGAAATCACCCATTATCTCAAATGCCTTTGAAGTATTATCGCAATCTGCCTCTGATAGCCCTTTGCTTTTAACGGCCTCCTTACCACAGCTAATGCCATGTTTATGGGCGGCATCTGCTGCCACTTTTGCGGCATCAGGATATTTGGCACAGAAGGCAGCAACTACGGCGGCTTCCCGTGTTTCTATTTCTACGATGAGACTTTGAATTCCCTGATGTATTGACTTATTGGCCAGTAATTCTTCAAGGGGTTTGTTATTGTTCGTTTTTGGATATTTCTTATACACCTGTTCAAGTATTTTGTCTGCATTTGCACCGTACTTTGCTTTAAATGCAGAGACTATGGCAGATTCCCTCGACTCAGTGGTTTTAATTTTTCCGTACATCCAATAATGGATCGGACCCAATACTAAACTCATTTAGAAACTCCTCAGTGTTTA
>MHZD01000199.1 GCA_001828645.1 Planctomycetes bacterium RIFOXYC2_FULL_41_27
AATAGCAGAAAAGAACATAGAACGAATAATGGAAGAGGCGGAACAAATAGACAAAGAAGAAGACAGCGCGGGAACATTAGTAAAGCTGAATGAAGAGCTTCAGGATCAGAAGAAAATGCGGGCAAAAGTACAGGAAATAGTAAAGACGCTGAAAGAGACAGGAAAAGAGAAGATAAACACAACGGATAAAGACAGCGTAAATGGTAAAAGCCGTCAGGGAAGCCATGCGGTAATGAATTGCGAAGTGACCACCGATGAGAAGCACGGATTAATAGTAAATAGTGAAGCGGTAAGTCAAAACAACGATCTGAACCAACTGTCACCGCAGGTGGAACAGAGTACGGAAATCTTAGGGAAACCGCCGGCACAGGTAGTAAGCGATTCGGGGTATTTCAGCCTTAAAGATATAGAAAGGGTTCCGGAACAGGTGAAGGTAATAATGCCAAGCAGAAGGCAGGCACAAAAAGAGAACAAGAAAACGGAGGTAGATCCGTTTAGCATAGAAGAGTTTAGCTACGATAAAGAAAGGGATGTCTATATTTGTCCGGAAGGAAAGATACTTGAGAATAAAGGAATAGCATTTGGTTCTCAGGAGAAAATCAGTTACAAGGCCAGAGGTAAAGAGTGTATGGGTTGCAAGCATTTTGGGATATGCACTACCAGCAAAAACGGCAGATGGGTTGTGCGAATGGTGAAACAAGAAGAACAGAAAAAGCGACTCGAAGAAATATACCACGAGGAAGAAAGCCAGAAACTCTATAAATTACGCAAAGAAAAGGCAGAGTTACCATTTGGCCATATGAAACGGAATTTAGGAGGCGGTCAATTTTTGTTACGAGGCAGGGAAAAGGTCAACGCAGAACTTTCCATCTTATCAACGTGTTTCAATATAGCAAGAATGATGACCATAATTGGGATACCGATGTTGATTGCGAAGCTGAATAGCATGTAATATAGCAAGGAAAAGGTGCTGAAAGGCGCTGAAATGGAATAAAATAGCCTATTGAAAGAATATTTTGAACAGTAACAGAAAAAACTACCGATAAAATTGATATTTCATACCTTTTTACTGTACAAAGGCTGTCCAT
>MHZD01000200.1:0-633 GCA_001828645.1 Planctomycetes bacterium RIFOXYC2_FULL_41_27
GCCATACCTACACCAGTATGGGACGTCTCCTTGTTATGGACGGAAAGATTCCAGAAGAGGATTTGACCCTTTCTACGCTGATAACTTATTTCGACCAGCATCCCACCGAATTAGATTCGTACCTGAAGAGAAACGACCGCTATATCTTTTTCAAGAGGGTAAATCATGCGATCCCTTATGGGTCAATCGGCGTGCCGGTCACCCCGATGAGGAGTATTGCGACTGACAAAAAGGTCTTTCCGGCAGGTGGACTGGCCTTTGCTGTTATAGAACCAAGGAAGGCAAAGAAGTCCTGGAGGTTTTGGAAAAAGGGAAAGAGCGAGATCGAAAAATCCTTCTTCGCACTAGACCAGGACACGGGAAGTGCGATTGAAACTCCAGCCAGAGCCGATGTATATTTTGGAATCGGCGACCAGGCCATGCACGAAGCCGGCGATTTGAATGCCTACGGCCGACTCTACTATCTTTTGAAGCGGTAGATTTCTTTGCTTGACAGAAAATATATTTATCGCTATAATTTTGACTTGGATATGATTTTAATTTAGTTACTATTAACACTGTATTTAAAAGGAGGATTTTATTGCATAAAGTATTAAATAGAGAAATAAAAGAACTTATTACCACCTACCCGGA
>MHZD01000200.1:686-10257 GCA_001828645.1 Planctomycetes bacterium RIFOXYC2_FULL_41_27
GAAGCTGTCTTCTCAAGGACGTTGTTGGAATCCACAATCTTGACCTGCAAAAAGAAGCTACTTTGATGTATAGACTAGAAAAGGCCATTTATCCGGATAGGAAAATTTCAGAGCCTGTGGTGGATATGACCAGGAAATCAGAACCAAAGAAAATCTCTTATTCGCCGCCTGTTAAAAAACTTGTTGATGAACACGTACTGATTAAACGCCTTTTGGCGTTAATTCCTGCGATTGTAGAATTTACCGAAAGCAGCTTGAGGGTAGATAGAGATTTGATTTTGAGGTGTGTGGATTTTATTCGCACGTATGCCGACAAATATCATCATATGAAGGAAGAAGATATCCTATTTAAATACGTTGATGACAAGGCAGAGATTATCCAGGTCATGTTCAAAGACCACGATACTGGAAGGGGACATGTCAGACAGGTCGTCGAGGGCGCTGAAAAAGGCAATAAGGCCCAGATCAAGGAACACCTTCTTGCTTATAGGGAATTATTGACGCAGCATATCAAAAAAGAGGATGAAATCCTTTATCCGTGGATTGATCGTCAATTATCTACAACGCAGGTCGGTGAAATGTTCCGCAAATGTAGTGAAGCAGACGCCTCCGTAGGAGACGAACTGCCAAAGAAATATGAGAAATTTATTATAGAATTAGAAGAAAAACTTTTACAGGAGGTAACAAAATGAGTGGATGCCCAGGATCAAAAACAATAGATTTTAGTGAAAAGACAAATGAAGAAGGTAGTGAGACAGGAAAACGCCCATCTCAACTGAGACAGTGGCCAATACAGATGCATCTAGTTTCTCCCATGGCGCCTTATTTCCAGGGGAAAGACATATTACTGGCGGCAGACTGTACGGCTTTTGCTTTTGGCGAATTTCATAAAGATTATCTCAAAGGGAAGAGCATCGCAATTGCCTGTCCAAAATTAGATTCGGACCAGGAAGTTTACGTTGAGAAGATAAAGGCATTAATTGATGACGCAAAGATCAACACCTTATCTGTTATGATAATGCAGGTACCTTGCTGTTTTGGTCTGGCGCAGATCGTCAAGGACGGCGCTGAAAAGGCTTCCCGTAAGATACCGGTCAAACAGATCGTTGTCGGCCTGGAAGGCAATATTTTGTCTGAAGAGTGGATTTAAGGCCTTCTTTGATATATGAAAAATAAAAAAAACCCTGAGGACGACAAATCCTCAGGGATTTTTTTTACTAAATTATAGTATTACTTTGTAAAAACTTCTTTTCCCCATTCCCCGTTTTTACGAGGACGAGTTTCATGAGGACAAGTTTTAGCAAGTTTTTGCACCACGCTGTATAGCGAACTTAAGTTCGCCTTACTTTATCCCCCCCCTTCGCAAGAGGATAAGGATGGGGTTATTTGGTTGCAGCGCAACCGCGTTAGGCTATTCCCCGGAAGATAAGGCGCTGTGACCTTGTACTTTCTCCACGCTTTATATCCACAATCAACTCTGCGCCCTTACCCATGAACGCATAAACCAATTTTCCCCCGCACTCTTCTGCGTAACTATTGAATAGAATCTTTCCGGAAACGGTCTCTCCGTCCAGACTCGCAGCAATTACCTTTAATGGCAAACAACAGGCCGCTTGAAATACCAGTCCACTGCCAAATACCAAAAGGCGGGTATAGTGCGGTTTCCGGACGCTTTTTTGCCGCATATCAATGTTTAAAGATTCTGAGGGAGTGGTTGCCGTATTAGCAGGCTGTGTTCCAATCATATATTTCTCGTCGGCTTCAATGATACTTTTTGGGGTCAAATTTCCCTCCAAACCTGCGTACCTAAGAATTATTTTAGCATCTTCTGCATCCTGTGAAATGCTCTCCTGTGTCGCACTACTATTTTCAGCCCTATTTCTGCGACTCATCACCTTTGGCGCAGTGAGGTCGACCATCGGGAGTTTCTCGTAAGGGATATTCAGGGAACTTTGTTCCGTCATTTTCTTATTTCCAATAAAGAAGTTACATTTTCTACACCTTCCACACTCATGGCAAGGTTGATTGCCTCTATAATCTCTTCCTTACAGTGCACCGTACCTGCAAGGATGACCTGATCTTTTACCGTCGTCACATTTATGTGAAGTGCGGAAACCTTTGGGCTTTTGGTATATTTGGCCATGATCTTGGCCGTGATGGCGACCTCAGAAAATTCCTCCTTAGTCCTATCGATCAACACTTCCCCTTTTTTGGAAACAAAGATGCCTCCCTCTTTTATCTCTGTAGATACTATGTTGGCACCCTTTTTAACTTCTTCTAAAATAGCCTTCGATTCTTCAGAAATACCCTGCCCGAGTTCTTTAACAGCTTCGCCTGTAGTTACTGAAGATTCCTTAATTTTTTCACCAGCCTTTTTAATACTCGGATTCTCACAACCTAAAAGGAAAGAAAACAGACCAGCTGCCAATAAACAGACTGATGAAACTACACATCTTGATATCTTTTTCATTTTTATCTCTGAATTAAAACTACCATTATTAAAATGATATACTTGTTCATTTCTTAGCACTGTATGAAAAGAACTCGGTTTCGTTTTTAAAAGTATTGATTTTTTTGCCCGTAACAAAATCTTTCAGAAAGCTGATCTTCTGTATAATTTTCTGGTAGGCATTTTCCTTCAGCGGCTTATCAAAGAGAAGTTTTTGTAAATCCGCTAATAGTTCATGAATTGATTCCTGCTGAGTTTCCAAAATTCCCAGATTGTTCAAGTCCCGACAAAAGATTTCGAATTTGTTGGATTTAGCAAAAATAGTCTTAAAGGGCTCCTGTAAATCTGTATCCTTGTTATTCTCAGTCAGCGTGACACTCATATTCGCTTCAATAAAACCGAATTCTTTAAAGGTGTGAAGACTGTCGACTTTCCCTTTATTAAAGAAACGCTTGGAAATGATTCTCAGGGTTTTTCAAAAGAGCTATCAATCACCCTGCCTCTGAACTTGACCGTAAAAGATTTGAGAGACTCTTTCACCGCGGCTTCCCTTGTTTTATCCTTAATCTCTACTATCTGAGCACGCACTACCTCGGAGGTGTGATTTTTTCTCTGAATGCAATTAATCTCTGAGCAAGCTTAAAGACAAGCTTTTCAATCGAATCCTCCACTGCGGGTCCGTATTTTGGCCCAGCAGTCTTCCACCATCCACCTTCCGTTTGATAATCAATCAAATCCAAATTCTTTCCTTCCACAGCCAGCTCATCCTCAAATATCTTATTCAGGTTTTTGTCTAGGAAAGAAACATGTACCGATAGATAATGTTTCCCGATAGCCCGCCAAACTGATTCTTCAACAATCAATTCCAGCTTTGAAGCCTTTAACTGCACCATTAATATGGCGTCTAACCCTGTCTTTTCAATTATTTCTTGATTAGGTAGTTTGTTCAGAATGGTAACCTTGTTAAATACAATATTTATCATTTCTTCTATGTTTTTAGTCAGCGGTTCGCCTATCGGAAATACGTAATGATGTATGCCTGCAATCATGTCTGTTTGCCATTCTTCCTGACTAAAATGCCGTAGCGACGGTTCAATAAAAAGCCCTACATGAAGAGGAATCGGTTGTACTTCTTTCAATCGCCTATCCAACGTGGGCTTAATTATCACCTTCATCCCACGACCATTGGCACAACCAACAACAAAGAGGACTAATAAAGTAAATAAAGCAATTTTTTTCATAAATATCCTTGAAATACTTTTTAAAATTGATAAAGATATTACTGCTGGATCGTTAATTGTAGTTGAAGGTACGCGACTGATAATTGGTTTAATTATATAATAAAACTTCATGATAAACCAAGTACAAATTATTTAGATTGTGATTGACTTGCTTTTTAAAACAGGATTCGGTATTAATAATATTTTTTTAATTATTGGGAGGAGTGTTATTCATGAGAAGTGTTTTGTCGTTTGTTGCTATGTCAGTAATTTTTAGTATTTTTGGTGGTGTATTATATGCACAAAAGCTGGATAAGGGGGTGGGACCATACGGAGAATTTTGGAAACCTATCCCAACCCAAAGATATTGGGCGCCGGACTATTTCTATTCGCCACCCGCAGAGCCAAAAGGGGTTTTTAACGCAGATGAATGCACAATCTGTCACAAGGCTTTGAATCCGGGTTTAGTAAAGGCATGGGAGGAAAGCAGCCATGCTAATCTTGATAAACTTCTGGATTATCAGAAAGGGAAATTGGAAGAGATAGAAAAAAACCTCGGAAGGAAGCTTACGAAGGTGGGTTGCATTGATTGTCATGGTAAAATTGGATCAGAAAAATTGGATCATGAAAAAGAATTAATAATGCCCAATCCTGCTCTTTGCGGTGAGTGTCATAGGCAAGAATATAATGAATTCGAATCTGAGAAGCAGTACGGTATCCCCGATTGGAAACCAGGCAGGGAGAGTCATGCAAAGTCTTACGATGCCAACTTGGACGTGGATGTATGGGCTGCAGTAGACAAGAATGTCGTTCAGGGGTGTGATATGTGTCATAACATCCAGCACAAGTGCGATAGTTGCCATACCCGTCATGCCTTTAAGGCCTCAGAATCCAGAAGGCCGGAGGCATGCCAAACCTGTCATAACGGCCCGGATCACCCGGATATTGAATATTACAGAGACTCTAAGCACGGCTCTATATATTTTATCGAAGGTTATGGCTGGGATTGGAACAAGCAATTAAAAGATGCGAACTATATTTCTCCTACCTGTCAGTCCTGTCATATGTACTATAAAGGACAGTATTCGCATAATATGGTCAGGAAGGCTATCATGGGTGAGGGCGACGTGTTGTTTTATGACAATATCTTTAAAGGAATCAAACCATCGGATTATATCAAGAATAGCAAGGAATTAATGTCAAGACGGGAGGCGTGGATTGAAGTCTGTGTACAGTGTCATTCCACAAGGTTTTCTCGTGATTACTTGGACTCCATGGATAAGGCATCGGATTCCATTTTTCAATATGTGAGTGATTCCTACGCTACGATTAAATCACTGTATGAAGATGGAGTGCTCTATCCCATGCCTGAGAACAGACCCAAGGCGCCAGCCCCTGTGGCGGAGAAATATCCTGATCTGTTAGGTGGTTTCTACGGCGAATTTTGGGCAAAGGATGGAAACCCCGGTAAAATTGAAAAGGACTTCTTGTATATGTGGGAGAACGATGCCTTTTTGGTCAGAAAGGGTTTGGCGCATATGAACCCCAATGGGTTTACCTATATCTCGTGGTCGAACCTGCTCAAGAAGTACGTGGATATACAGAGCGAGGCAAATACCTTAAGGAGGTTGGCAGCATTGGAAAAGAAGGCAAAGTTGAGGCCATCAAGGGCGCAGAAGAAGAGTAAATAGGCACGTAATGTAAAGAAGTTTCTAATGAACCGCCTTATACTTAGTATCTCAATCTTGTGGGAGATCGTTTAAAGGAAGGGGCATGGGGAAATGAAAACCAACGACTTTCATTTCCCAAACTCCTGATTAAAGTTTCTGGGAATATGCGAATTCTGAAGATAATGAATTGAAACTATTCTTCCACCATTTTCAATGCTTCTTTTTTTGGTAGGGAGTTTGTAGTAGCATTTGTATTCGTGCGATTTAAAGGCAGGCTGATATAAAAATCAGTGCCAGTGCCTTTTCTACTTTCTATATAGATACCTCCTTCGTGATCCTTTATGATTCGATATACCATAGCCAGTCCAAGTCCGGTACCTTTATCTTTATTAGTAAAAAATGGTTCAAAGATATGTGAAATCTTTTCGGCAGGGATTCCCGCACCGTTATCAGAAATTTTAATAACAAAATACAGTGTATCGGTTGTGTCTCGTAAGAAGGGGGAAGTAAAGGAGAAGAAAACGCTGTTAGGGTTTAATTTTGCCATCCTTCTAAACTCCGAAAGGTTGTCCATAAAGCTTGTACTGACTTTAATACTCCCATTTCTTGGCAATGCATCGAGGCTGTTTTGCAAAATATTTAAGAGTACCTGTTTTATTTTATCCTCATCTGCAATAAGAGCGCATCTTTTTTCTTCTAAAACTGTGGTTATTTTAATACCTTTTTCTACGGCTGTATTCCTTAGGAAATTTATGGTATCCAATATCGCACTATGAGGATCTATGGGCTGCATTAAAGGTTCAGAAGGTTTTGCCAGGTTTAGCATGTCTTCAATGATTCTGTTAATCCTTCCAATTTCCTTGAGAGCAATTTTCTGAAAGCCATTGTTGAACTCTTCATCGTTTTTCTTGTGAGGGAGTAATTGAAAATATGTGTTTATAGCCACGAGTGGATTTTTTATTTCATGAGCAATATTAGCAGCCAGAGCGCCAAGATAGGCGAGTCGGTCGGCATGTTGTTTTTCCGTCTGAAGCAATTTCAATTCTGTCGTGTCTGTCAGAATTATTAAAGAGCCGAGTTTCTGCCCGTCCTCTGTCTTGAGTTTTGTTATGGTCATGCTACATGGGATTTTTTTGCTCTTTCTATCAATAAAAGTTTCTAAATTCTGATACTCAGTATCATAATTAAACGTAAGTCTCAATAGTTGATGAGTATCTTTTCCAAGACTCTTCAGTATTTTTTCAGATGTAATTGTTTCCCTCAACCCAAGGATTCTTTTTGCCTCGTTATTAATGAGAGTAACCTCTTCATTAATATCTACAACGATAACCCCACTTTTCAAACTATGAAGAATATTGTCCCTGTATGTTTTGGCTTCTTGTAAACCCAAATAGAGACGCGCATTTTTAGCCGCCATAGCCAACTGCCCGGAAAAGGCAAGAAACATTTGAATGTCTTCTTGGGAAAAGACCTTTTTATTAACCTTCTTTCCCAGGAGGATTATCCCGAAGAGGTTGCTTTCTTGAAAGATTGGAATACAACTGTCTGTGTCGAGAGAGACTAATGTGTCTTCTAACAAGCGTTCGGCCTTACTATGCGTAAAACGGTTCAACTGATCTTTGGAAAGAACTGTTCTATTCTGGTAAAGCCAGGTAACAATAGCATCGTTTTTGGAAAGAAGCAGACGATCATCGGATGAGAAATTTATACCAGCCTTCGGGGTATAATGCTGGGTTTTTTCGTCCTTTAGCAATATACATATCTTGTCAATACCTATAGAATCATATAAATGTTGGATAGCATACTGGAGAAGTCCGTTCAAATTATGCATAGACGAAAACATTACCGTAGAATCGCTCAGTATCCTTGGATGGCTGTATCTGGTATGGAACAAGGTCTTCTCAATGACGTGTTGAATTGATTCTCTAGCTGGCACAAAGATTAAGACCATTACTATGGCAGAAACCATGTTAGTGATTGTTTCTTTATACTCTGATATAGGGAGTATATTGCTTATAATTAGACCGACAGCGAAATAGATTATACCGAGAACAACGGATAGAGCAGCGTAAATAGTGCTCCGCCTAATAATCACAGTGATGTCCATGAGATGATACTTTACAATAGCATAAGCCACGGTTATCGGGACGGGGAGGGTGACTAAGGGAACAAAACTCTCAGCGTGCCAAATGTTTATTACTGGTAAGATAAAGTTTGTGACGGTTGCTAAAAACAGGGCTACGGCTACTCCAAAGTAAAAGTATTGAATCTGCAATCTCTTTATTCCGTCATAACGCACACTTTTTTTATAAAGGATATGTATGGAATATGTCATACAGGCTATAAAGTAAAACCAGAATACAGAGAATAACCAACCATATCTTGCTTGAGGCCGTTGCCTTACAAAAGAAACTGACTCGACAATATAGGGAGAAAAAAACACCAGAAGAAAACTTATGATAAAAAAGAATATACTCAGGTATCGATTAATAGGCAGTTCTACACGATCTGGAAAGACTGAAGTAAAAAAGAAAAGGGTAGAAGGAAGAAAAGAAGCTGCACAAAAGACCAATCTCAGCCTAAAGGTAGCCAGCAATGGGTCTGTGGTCTGGAGTGTAAACCAAATAAGAGATGACCATACGCAAAAGGCATTTGCAAAGATACAAAATCTCTTATTAATGACGTTAGCCGGATTTCTTAAGAGCACAAAGAATCCGATACCGGCATACAGAAAGGGTATCAAGATGCTCAATATATGAGTTGCAAGCATAACCTACCTTGCCTAAGAAAGTCTTTTTAACACGAGGACAGCGTGTGTTCCACCCACACTATGGGTATTTATCAGCGCTGTGTCCATGTTGAAATACCTGGCGTTGTGGGGTACATAATCAAGATCACAGAGAGGATCAGGCTCATCCAGATTAATTGTGGGGGGAATAATCCCGTTTTTTAGACTAAGGCTCGTTGCGACAACCTGGAAACCACCTGCCGCAGCGAAGGCATGGCCTGTCATGGACTTTATTGAACTTATTGGAATTTTATATGCATGCTCTTCGAAGAAAGCCTTAAATGCATTTGTTTCTGATAAGTCATAACTCGGAATAGCGTTTCCGTGTGCGCAGATATAATCTATCTCTTCCTTATTCATTTTGCCTGCTATCAATGCATGTTCCAGCGCAGAGAACAACGCCTGCCCACCCAAATCAACCTGAAAAACGTCTTGCGCCTCGCATGAGGTGGCATAAGATATAACCTCAGCATAGATATTTGCATCTCTATCTAAGGCATGATTTAGTTCCTCAATAACTATTGATACCCCACCTTCGCTAGCCGCTAAACCATCACGATTTTTATCGTACGGTCTCGAGGCCCTCTCAGGTGCTTCGTTTCTTTTTGAAAGTATTCCTAAAGAACAAAAGGTCGACATTGCAAAGGGGAATATCATAGAATCTGCACACCCCACAACTGCTATATCTATTTCCCCTTTTTTTATCATAGTATATCCCCAGTTTACAACATCAATTCCAGTTGAACATCCCGAGGACAGCGTTGAATTGGGTCCAATAATATTTAGTTCCGAACAAATATAACCTGTTACCACATGTGGTGTAACCTCGGGGGCGGTATAACGACTTACAGCCTGCGGGCCAAACTCTAAGAATCTCCTGTGTTGGTGCTCGTAGATATCATTTTCAGCGCCTATTGTGGTCCCAAAACATACACCACACCTACTTTTATTTTCCTTATTTAAGTCAACGCCAGAGTCTACTACCGCCATCTTAGCCGTAGCAACACCAAAGTGGGTAATTCTTGCGCTTTTTTTGACCAATTTTGGATCAAAGTAATCACAAGGGTCAAAGTTTTTCACCTCGCCCGCAAACTGTGTGCTAAAGGGAGCAGGATCAAAAAAGGTGATCCTTTTTATGCCGGAGCGTCCGTTGATTAACGCATCCCAATATGCGTCTTTCCCATTACCATTAGGGGCCAATATTCCCATGCCAGTAATAACGACACGCCTTGTTACCATGGAGCGTTTCCTTCTTGATAAACACCTTTAATTTTCGGAAAGAAGTTTTTCTCTGCCAGTCTATAGCTGTGTGTATTTATTCTTTGGTAAACATCTCTCAGAAAGCTGCAGTCTGTTGTCAATAAGGACAAATCGCTTCTCATTTTGAATTCCTCCAGGCCTCGTTGACCTACAAATCCTGCACTTCTTGCCGCAAGACAATGTT
>MHZD01000201.1 GCA_001828645.1 Planctomycetes bacterium RIFOXYC2_FULL_41_27
TTTATGTCCCCATTTGTATATCGTATGCAAAACAACCCAAAGAGCCGTGTGATCCGTGAGGAGGTATTTGGGCCGCATGTAGCAATTATTCCCGTAAAAGATATTGACGAGGCAATAGAGGTGCATAATAATACGGACTACGGTCTTTCATGTGCAGTGATTACTGAGGACTTCCGGAAGGCAAGGAGGATACGGGATGATTGTGAATATGGTTTGGGTTATGTGAACCTGCCTACGATTGGCGCTGAGGTTCACTTACCATTTGGCGGTGTTAAAAAGAGTGGGACAGGATTGCCATCGGCCAGCACCCTGATTGATGTGGTAACACACCGTACGGCGTGGACGGTCAATCATGCCATGGAAATCAAGATGGCCCAGGGACTGACGGTGAGGTTATAAGTACTGCACAATGGGTACTTCTTTCAGCTTTCAACATGTAACCTTTAACTTATAACTACCCATTTTGTTGCGGTTACACCGGACTTTGAATATTTAGTAAAAATACTTAAACAATAATTGTATTATGGCACTTTATATTGACCATAGCTTTATAAAAAAAGTCTCCCGGGAATGGCGATGGGGAATCGTTGCTATTTATACTTCGGCTCTCTATGTCTTTTTACCATTTGGACCGAGGTTCTGGAGGTTTGTGTTAGGTCAGTGGGGTGATAGTATTAATTACTTAGGATTATTTTTGGTATTTGTATTGGGTGGATATTTTTTACTTTATTTGATCTTTCAAAAACAGGTCAGAGAAATTTCTGTTTATTTTGCATTTATTTTAATATCCTTTTCCTGTCTTGCCATACTGAAATACATGTGTTCTACAGGACCGGAACGATTTCACTTGCTCATGTATGGTATATTGGGTTGTATTATTTTTTGGGCCTTTAAAAACGACGTAAAGAAGACGAGGGTATATTTTTACACAACCATTCTGGTATTTTTACTGGGCACAACTGATGAGCTTATTCAAGGTCTTTTACCGATGCGGGTTTTTGATGTAAAGGATATCTTTATGAATTGCCTTTCCGGAGGAATGGGGGAACTATTTATCGCCTTTGTATTAAGACCGGATATTTAAAATGAAATGAGCGTACTTCGACGATTAATCTTTGTGGTATATTCCCTCATGCCTCTCTTTGTTATTGGTACGAGTTCAGAAGCAAAGGAAGACCTCCCCAATATACTCCTTTTCACAATTGACGCCTGCCGTCCAGACCACTTTGGTTGTTACGGTTACAATCGCAATACTACTCCGAATATTGATAAGATAGCCTCAGAAGGGGTGCTGTTTACCCATGCCTTCTCCCAATCAGCATGGACTACTCCAGGGATGATTTCCATATTTACATCTTTGTATCCACCAACCCATGGCGTTGATGCAAAGGACAGAACTCTAAGAGAGAATGTTTTGACCTTGCCCAAAGTTTTGAAGGGAAGTGGATATGTAGCGCCTGTGTTGCCAAAATTTGTCGATATTCCCAATTACTGGCATTTAGGTTTCGATGTGGTTGATAAAGAGCGGTTTCAGGCAGAAGAAGGAGAAGATTTACTGAAATTGTTAGAGGCATACAAAGACCAGAGATTTTTTATATGGTATCACTATCATGGGGTGCATTTGCCGTATAATCCCAAAAATCCTTACGATAAAATTTTCCAGGAGGATATTTTTAGTGGTATATCTGCTGATACCGAAGCTGTTTCTGTGGTAAAAAAGAAAAGCGTCATCAAAAACAATTCCATTAATTTCGATAACACAGACAGAAAGATCATTGTTGCGCTGTACGATGGACAGTTGAGACAGTTGGATGACTACATGGGGCAACTTACGGAAAAGATGAAGAAATGGGGCATATTGGACAACACGGTAATCATTATAACTTCCGATCATGGAGAAGAATTGTTTGAGCATGGCTTTATTGGTCATGCATCCACATCATTGAATGCGAAATTGTATGATGAGATTATTCACATACCATTGATCATCCGGTGGCCAAAAAAAGTTAAACACAGGGTCGTAGACGCCCTGGTGCAACAAATAGAAGTTATGCCAACGATCCTGGATATATTAGGTCTGCCCATCCCTGAAGGTTTACACGGATATTCCTTATCAACATTAATGCGGGGAAAATCTGTTGATAATTTAAAATTTACGCCTGGACGTTTTGAGCAGGGGGTAGTCTTTTGTGAAACGATTTTGGGTGGGTATCAGAGTACAAAAGAGATGGAGGAAATCAAACTCCGATGTGTCAGGACGAAAGAGTGGAAGCTCATTTATACCAACACGCCCACGAGTAATATGAGCAGCGGAGGCTTAGGCGATGGTAAATATGAATTGTATAATCTCAGTAACGACCCTAAGGAAGAGAAGAATATTTTTGAAAACCATCCTAAGATAGCAAAGGAGTTGAAGAAAAAGCTCTTCCAGTGGATTGAAACCACTACGTCTACGTCAAAAGAATGTAGTTCTCAGCCTAATGCAGGAATTAATCTGCTTCAACAGAGATGAGAAAAAACGGAGGAAAATAATTAGGTTAAATTGTGAAGTCGTTTTTAAATACAATATCTATTGCTTGTTCAAAGTTACTCACTTCAATTATTTTTACGTTCTCAGGGACACGGATGCTGCATGAAGAACCTTTTGGGATAACGATCCTGTCTATAAAATGTAATTCCCTTAAAACCGTCTCAATCTTGCTATCCAGGAATTTTACATGAACTACATTTCCCTGCTCGTCTAAACCACCTGTTATCGCCATGTCTTCTGTGATTGGTGACTTCATAAGCATTGAGTAATAACAGAGTGCAGCCGCAAGTCCTGTATCGGTTAGGTTGCACCCTTGGATTATCTCAGGCATATTTTTTTCAAGATAAAATATTCTACGATCAATTGCCTGCGGTACGGTGATATCGATGTGTTGGGCCTGGATATATTGATTTACAATCTTTGTGCAGTTTGAAGTAATCTCTGGAGGCAAATTACTTGTAAAGTTCGACATGATATCTTCAGTGCATAAACATTTCAAATAGGCAGAGAAGCTAATCCTGGAGTTATACGTAAGGAGTATTCTGACCGCACCTATTTTGGCCCTTGGTTTATATGAAGGATTGGCAAGCTTGTTATCGAGCAATAAATCCAGGATACTGTCTTCCCAAATCTTTCTTTCATGGACAGGCGATTCATTAATGTAGCTTTTGATATGCTCTCTGAGATCATTCCTTTTCTCGATGTTTAGATGACCAGGTACCTTGCTTAGGGCATATTGGATGGCAGTTAATACCTCCGATATGGTTGAATTATTTAAGCCAAAGTCATCTTTTTCCAATTCTGTACACACAAATTCATTGGGGCAAATCTTGCAATATTCGATTCCCTTATCGCACTTGTGAAGGATTTCATCTACAAATTTAATATAATTATCAATTTCTAAGTGTTGTCGCGGAGTAAAGTTCATAGAATTTCCGGATTTGCATTCAGAAATAAACCCTAAATTTTCTCAATAAAAAGCCGATAATGATAGTAGTTTTAAAAAAGGCAAAAAACTAGTGGTAAAAATCGCAAACTGTGTCAATTTTATAGTAAAATCTTAATCATGGAAACATATTTTTACTAATTATTATTGTTATGAAAAACGAAAATACTACGAATCCACAGGCATATACTTGTACCAATGTCCTAAATAAAAAACTTCAGGAGTTTGAAACATGGATAAAAAACATGAATTATAGCTTGTTTCTCGAATATGCCCATTCAAATGAATATCATAAACGAAAACAATTATATCTTCAGACAAAAAATTAAGGAGAAAAAGACCATCGTGAAAAAACACTTTAAAAATGATTGCTCAAATTGTCTTGAATACCCTTATGAATGTGACGACTGTTGTAACGAAGTAAAGGCATCAATAAATCAAAAGACTCGTCATCATGGGAAAAAAGAGCCCTATAGGAGCAAATGCGTAATAAATAACAATTAGCTATGGCTTAAAAATCCTGTCAACAAATTTATTCAAAGGTGGGGAGGTAGTTATGGTTGTTGAAGAAGACATGAAACAAAGTGGATTTGTATGTCCTCATTGCAGCGGAAATAGCTTCGTCCTTATCGGTCTGCAAAGGCAAAGCGGACTATTCAAAGATCATGAATTATGGTGCTGTAAGAGTTGCCATAGTACCTTTGCAAGAGAGACTATAGAAGTAAAGAAAACAGTGGAAGATGAGACTTTTAATAAAAGAGCCCTTCCCTATTACTGCAGGGTTAAATTTGCTGGCTAATGAAATTGCCTGAGATAATTTTCGAGATGCTGACGGTTGGTCCTTTAGCAGTAAATTGCTACATTGTTGGTTCTAAAAAGGATAACACGGCTATAGTTATTGATGCCGGCGGCAATCCGGAAGAAATCCTGAACATCATAAAAAAACACAACCTTACCTTACAATTCATTATAAATACCCACGCTCATTTCGACCATGTAGGGGGAGTGAGACCTCTGCAGGATTTGACAGGCGCAAAGTTCTTGCTTCATCGGGAAGACATTCCACTTCTTAATTATTTGAATGATCAAACAGATGCCTTTGGACTATCACCCATTCCCGTACCCCGGGTCGATAGGGCACTTGCAGATGGCGAGGAAATTTTTATCGGGAACGAGGCTATACGCATTATACATACACCAGGACATTCTCCCGGCAGTATATGTTTCCTCATCAATGAAGTAGTATTTGTTGGGGATACACTCTTTGCCGGTTCGATTGGAAGGACAGACCTCTATGGTGGTTCTTACACCAAACTAATTAGCTCGATAAAAACTCGCTTGTTTACCTTAGAAGGCCATGTAATAGTCTATCCGGGGCATGGTACATTTACCACTATCGGTGAGGAAAGACAACATAACCCTTTTTTTGATTAAAAAAATAGTATATCCATTTTTCTGATGGAGAACTTTATAAACTTACCTATATCATGCCTCGTTTGATCTTGTAATTTGAATTCAATGCCTGAAGTTGAGACACGATACTTATACCCTCCCGCGACAAAGTCCCGGTTGATTATCGTACCATAACAATGGCCGCTATCATCAATTACTGCTTGATGAGGCCTAAAAAAGAGATAGGCATTTTTCCCCTCTCGACCTTTTGTGTTACACACTAATTCGCCCCACGGTGTCAATACCTTGTCTTTTCCGATTATTTTTACCTGCATAATATTTGCTTCTCCAACGAAATTGGCTACAAAAAGCGATGTTGGAGATGAGTAAATTTCTTCAGGGATGCCTATCTGTTCCAGTATTCCGTTATTAATAACCGCTATCTTGTCAGCCAAAAGAAAGGCATCGTCCTGGTCATGGGTTACATAAACAGTTGTAATCTGTGTCTCTTGTTGGATGCGTCTGATTTCTTGCCGAATATCCTCGCGCAGTTTTACATCGATGTTCGATAACGGTTCATCCATAAGTAACAACCTGGGTTCTGTAACAATTGCCCGTGCTATAGCAATCAACTGCTGTTGTCCGCCCGAAAGTCTTGTAGGGTATTCTCTGGCATAATTTTGCATATTGATTTTATTTAAGACGGTCTCAATCTTTTTCCGTCTTTCAGCCCTTATAAGGTCATTTGCCTTTAATCCAAATTCAATATTTTCGTATACCGTCATGTGTGGCCAGAGAGCCAGGTCTTGAAATACCATTCCGATATGCCGCTGTTTTTGAGAAATCACTACTTTTCGCCCACAACTTGCAAGTGCGCCTTCTATCCAAATCTCCCCATCGTCTGCGGTTTCAAGACCGGCAATCATCCTCAGGGTCGTTGTTTTGCCGCATCCGGAAGGACCTAATAAAGCCAGGAGTTGCCCCTTCTCTGCACAGAAAGAAATACTACGTACGACCTCTCTTCTGTTAAAGTTCTTGATTAATTGTTTTACTTCAAGGGCGTTCATGATAAATTTACATTCAGGAATTTCAATCTGGTAGGGGTAATTCATGAATTACCCCTACATACAAATACGAAATAGTTACTGAAAACCTAATTTAGGTTTTAATACCAGGTATTTTGAGACGACAAGAAAAACTCCCACAGGCAACAAGGTCATCACTATAATTATGATAGAAAGCGCAGAAACGATGTCAGTTGGGCTGTTTGCCATAATGGTAAACAATGTTATGGGGAGGGTTTCAGATCCTGGAGGATAAACTAATACCGTTGTGCCTAACTCTCCAATACAAAACATAAATGAGATCAGCCAAGTGGCGATTAGCCCATAACCTTGCAAAGGGAATAAGATTTTACCTAAAATTCGAAACCACGAAGCTCCCGTTACTGTGCCAGCCTCCTCCATAGACTGTGGGATTTGTTTGAGATAATTCGCCATAATACGGCTGGATAACGGTAAGAACCTTGCTACATATCCGATAATCACAATCCATAAAGAACCATAGATGAATTGAAATATCCCTTCTGGTCTATTACACAATTTGATGAGACCCACGCCAATCACGGTTGCAGGCACGGCAAAGAATAACCAAATAAATATCGCCGCACTGCTTTTCAATCTGGATCTAATATTTTCAGAAAGGTAGCCTAGGAAGAAACCTATAAAGGTGAGAAAGGTAGCTCCAATAGACCCAAACAAGATGCTGTTCGTAATACCATTCCTGGCCAGAAGGATGGCATCATGATATGCAGAAAGTGTCTTCGTATTAAAAATGAGTGTACTCAATGGGATGATAATGCATACTATCATAACAAAGGTACAAAAAGTTATACCAACCACATTGAGCCACGTGATGTTGTATTGTATCGTACTATTTGACGAACTTCTTCCCGATATCTCAAAAGATTTTCCACGCATATAGATTTTCTCCAGCATAATGAGAACAAAAGTAATTACTATGAGCGGAAAGGCAATAGCTGTAGCCGCCTTCTCGTTATAAAAGGCGCTAAATTGAGTAAATATCTGGGTAGTGAGGACATTGACCTGTAACAATGACGGCACTCCAAACTCTGAGAGAGATAGCACAAAGACAATCATCATGCTGGAGAGAATGGCAGGGGCGATTAAAGGGAATGTAATCTGCCGGAATACCTGAAATACACTGCCTACTACCAGGCCGCTTTCTTCCAATCGCGGATTTATACTTTTTAAGGCGTATTCGGTTACTAACATTACAACAGGGAAGAGGTTTATTGATAGGATGAATGAAGAGCCGTAGGTGCTGTAAATAAAATCTGAAATAGATTCAGGTGAGAGCATCGTATACTGTGAGAAAACGTTATTCAGAAATCCTGTTTTCCCCAGGAGATTTACCCATGCAATACCAATAATATAAGAGGGGATAATCAGGGGTATAAAAAAACATATTTTGAAGATATTTTTAAGAGGAAGATTTGTTTTTGCCAGAAAGA
>MHZD01000202.1:0-12418 GCA_001828645.1 Planctomycetes bacterium RIFOXYC2_FULL_41_27
TTGAGGGAACGAAGAGAAGATATTCCGCTTTTAGGGGAGTATTTTTTAGAGAAAATTTTAGAAAAATTTAAAAAGGGCAAAAGGGTGTTCTCTGAAGAGGCAATGCACGCGCTTATGAATTACGATTGGCCCGGTAACATTAGGGAACTGCAGAATATGATAGAAAGCGCTGTTGCATTCTCTAAAAGTGAGATAATAAATGTTGATGAACTTCCGCTTCCAGTTCCCGTTGAGAAATTTGCGGTACTTTCCAGGAATCCGTTAGATGATGAGAGGAAGAAATCATTTATTGTTACAACCCTTGCCGAACAGGAAAAAAACGCCATTATGGAGGCCCTGAACAAATACGGTGGTAATCAAACAAAGGTTGCGCAAGTGCTTGGAATATCCACAACAACGCTTTGGAGGAAGATTAAAAAATACAGGATTAAATCACAACACGAAATCTCAGATAATATCGATAATTCTAGAGCGAAATCACCCCTGGTACCTGGTGAATAAAAGGGCAATAAGCACAACTTAAAACGGAATTGCGGGGTGTTAAATTTTTCAGAAGAAGGAAAGCCATTATGTTGAAATATTGGTAAACATTCGGGAATGACACTTGTCCTCACGAAAGTGGGGAAACTTGTCCTCACGGAAGTGGGGAATGGGCAGTGCATAACGTCTTTATCGAAAGTTTACGGTCAACTCATAATAATTAATTGCATTCTAGAGGACATCAGGTTTTAATATACCAATGCTTAGTTTCAAATACAGTATGGCTTTCGTAATCATCTTGATTTCCTTTTATTGCCCTGTTGCGATTGGGTCACCGCCATTAGGAGCAGAGTATTCAGCGCCTTCCAAAGATTCTGAACCAATTCGTATCAATATTAAAAATGAAACTGAGTCTTACTCTGTCGAAGAAATACTTTCTTCAAAGAAATATTTAAAGAGACATTTGGAGAATGCAAAGAAAGAAGGTCTCCTGGAGGAATCGCCTGATAGGGAGCATCAGCCAATTGTCGTGGAAAAAGAGGCAGAAGATTCAAAACCCGCCTGGGACATATGGCATAAAGATCCAACTCATAATGTGATCCTTGCCGTTGCTATTATCCTTATTGCTGCTACGCTAGCGGGATGGATGGCAAGGATGTTACGGCTTCCTGCGGTAGTAGGAAAGCTGATAATTGGGATGATACTGGGCAACGTCTTCGCTTTTACCGGATGGGATTTTTTCGATTTTCTCAGGACGATGCCATTCGTAAAGATGATATCATACTTCGGAACATTGCTACTTCTTTTCACAGCCGGTCTCAATACAGACCTCAGGGCATTATTGCGGGTAGGGACTTCTTCTCTCCTGGTATGTTTGGGCGGTATAATAGTCCCTGCCGGGCTGGGACTTATGGTTGGATATTCTTTGCTTCCAGACGTCCCGATTGGCGCAAAAGTTCTTCTCGCCATTATTCTTTGTAATACAGGTATGGGACTATTAGTGGCAATTCTTCGTGAACTAAAGGCAATGAATACCCCGGAAGGGAGAATTTTAGTTGGAGCAGCAGTGCTTACGGAGATTATAGTAATTTTAACCTTCGGCGTAGTAAGTGAATTTGCCGCTAGAGGCGGGGTTTCTCTTATGGGTATGTCAGTCAGCTTTGGCATAGCAATCACTTCTCTGATAATCAGTTTGATAACTATATTAAGATATAGTGAAAAGTTTGGAAATTTTCTCACGAGAAGGATGACGGAGGGTTTGAATATACCCATTGTGGTAATTTTATCCCTTTTATTAGCCTTTATGTTCGGGTCATTAGGACTCCACACAGTAATAGGGGCATTTGTTGCAGGTTTATTCCTGCGTAATGTGAAGTTAAGGGACTCTGATAATGGGGAGTATCGTACTATTGAATTATTTACAAGACCATTTTATATGCTCCTTGTGCCAATACTTTTTGTTCGGGTGGGGGCGCAGGTAGAGATGAAAAGCTTCCTGAACATGGAAGCAGTTTCCCTTGGCCTTGCTATAACAGGCGCTGCCGTTATAGGGAAGATGTTTTGCAGTGTTTGCCCGATTGAGAAAGGTATAAATCGCCTGGCCATAGGCATAGGGATGGCGACGAAGATGGAGGGGACATTAATTCTGACTGGAATTGCCAGGGATATGGGTATGTTGAATGACGCTGTATTTTCCTCTATTATCGTGGTAATCGTGCTTACTTCCACAATATGTCCTTCTCTTTTAAGATTATCATTACGCAAGAAAGGTGTCCATCGCAAAGGTTTGCATATTGCTGCAGAAAAAAAGGAATTAGAAGAGGTAACTTTAAACTGAATGCCCTTATTGTCATATTGGCATTCGCCTTTACACATTTTTTTATTACCTCTGACCCTGTAAAAAAGTGATACATGGAATGTCTGATAATTTATATTTATTCTCAAAATATTTTTTTGTCTGCAGGTATAGAGACATTTTTGGAAGAGAACTCACAATTACTCAAAAAATATCGAATGTTTAAAACACATTAATTTCATACTGAAACCACTATTGCACAATGGAATGTTTTTGTGAACCGATAAAACGAAGATTATTAAGAAGGTAAGAATATAATCGTTTTAATAAAACGTTAATTTAATACCACTTATGTGAAATATAGGTGGTATTTTTTTTTCATGCCGATGTTGGTATATTTTTCGTTGCTACAGTAAACCAGTAAAGTAAAATTTATACCTTGCTTGCCTTATAAGACCGTAGAGCAAAAAGATAGTTTGTTCTTGCAAATCGTCTCAAGATAAAGGCAGTGAAAATCTATGTGTTTTATTAAGGGTTGAATAATGCCCCCTTTTTCCCCATGCTGTAAAGACGCATAACAATACGGCTCTACAAAGTGGATGATAGGATATTCCACTAATCGTAACATTTTGGCTTACCGCTGAGAATAGGCAGAGAAGGTATGCAGGTTTTCTCTGCATTCTTTGTGCCCTTTGCGGCGAGCTATTACTTGTTTTCAAAATTGTATTTTTTGGACGACTCCGCCACTAAACTGGAACTTTGATTGCGGCTATACTGCGCTACGAAATACGTGACAAGGTTATAGGAGGTAGAAAGGTCTTGGCGAATGTTAAAGAAAAACTACAGAAGTTAAAAAGTCATAGACGTTAAGTTTGAAGTTAAGGGAGATTTAGAAGAAGATAGAGAAGGTTATTTAACGCATGTATCAGGGTTTTTAAAGGGTCTTCAAATGGGGAGAAGAGAAAAAGCCGATAATGGATGGAATAAATAAATTTCGCGCGTATGTAAAAAAGTTACCAAGGGCGCCGCAGCCTGCAATTCCTTCGAGAGAGGTGTGGCTTTCTTTGTGGGGTGCGTTTTTGGGCATAGGATTTACAGCATTACTTGCTATTCTCTGGAAGTGTCCGATGCTATCAGGGGCGTTTGGCGCCAGCGCCGTGTTGATTTATGGCGCTTCTAAGGAGCCGTTTGCGCAGCCGAGGAATGTCCTGTTAGGGCATTTTTTAGCGGCATGTATCGGTGTGACTGTAAATGATTTCTTTGGTGTCACGTTTTGGTCTATTGCCCTAGGTGTTTCCCTTGCATTGGTGCTTATGGTAGTGACTTATTCAATCCATCCCCCTGCAGGTGCGACTGCATACGTGGCAGTTCAGACGGGAGGTTTGGGTGTTGGTTATATGTATATTTTGAATCCGGTCATTTTAGGCGCTTTTATTCTGGTGGTAATTGGCGTGATTTTCAATAAGCTTGGGAAAAGGGATTATCCAGTACATTGGTGGTAAAAAATGTGTAACAAGCAATAAGAGAGGTCTGATGTTTATGAACTTGGACGCACAATTTTGTGAACATAAAAATACATTGTGATATGGTCTGATTTTGTACTATGTCCTGGACTTGTTTCAGGATTGTTTCAGAATCTTCTTCCAGTTTTCAGGCTAACTATAGGAGAACAACTCCAGATAAATCCGCTCTTTGAACGGAGACTAATCTTTTAATGGAGGCGAATACTCTATCATAACCCCAGCCTTCAGGCTGGGGACAAAGAGGCAAACCAAGCCGGGCTTTAGCCCTGATACAGGATAAAAGTATGGCATTTGTTAAAATAATTTCTGTGAGTGAATCTATGCTTGACAAGGTGAGAGCATACATCAATACCCTGGAAGAACATCACAAGAAGGTTTCGTTTGCTCAGGAGTATGAGGAATTCATCAGGAGATACAATCTTGGAAGTCATGGCTAAAGCCGTATTTATATTGCGGATATAATCTCCGCCATAAATGGCGGAGTTATAGTAACGGCATCAAGTTAATCCTGCTAAGTCCCCCTTAATAAAGGGGGATTCAGGGGGTTGTGTTTTTCTGTGATTCTTTACAACCCCCTTGCCCCCTTTTCTAAGGGGGATTTTGTGCATGCTTCCGTCTGTAAAACCCGCATAAATAAAATGAAAATTTCTATACAATTAAATTACGGGAAAAAATAATGTTTATCTCAATTAAAAACCGGCTTATTTTCTTACTGATCGTATTTACGTTATTACCATTTATTTTGCTGAGGATTATGGCCTATCCAAGGATGCAGTCAGATCTTCAGGATGTCTTGATACGAAACCTCGATGGTATCGGACATAAGCAATCAGAATTGGTAACTACCTGGATACACGAAAGGACGAAGGATGCTCGTGTAGTTGCGAACAATCCTCTGATGGCTAAATGTGCAAAAATTACAAGAGATGACAAGGAGTATGTGGACATAGTCCAATATCTTGAAGTAGTAAAGAGCGAATATAATTATAAGGATGTATTAGTAAGTAACGATAAAGGGTTGGTAACAATCGCTTCAGCTGAAGAAAGCATAGGAAGGGATATTTCAAAGATGGATTACTTTAAACAGGCGGTACAGGGGAATACCTTTGTATCGAGTGTTACTCCATCTGAGATTCCCCTTATGAATGAATTTGGAGAGAAGGAACTGGGCGTGCCGACCATGTTTGTTTCCACGCCGATGAAAGACAGGGATGGGGTTGTAATTGGTGTTGTCGCCTTGAGGATCGATGTTGGTGCGTTGAACGAATTGATGTTGAGTCTTAAGCTGGGGCATACGGGTGAGACGTATCTCGTGAATAAAGACGGATACATGATCACAGAATCAAGGTTTACGGCGCATCTGAAAGAGATGGGATTGGTGAAAAGGAGATGCGCATTAGAATTGAAGTTGATTAATAGGGAAACAGGCGAGTTGACCAATGGAGTTAGAGAGTGTGTCGCCGGCAATAATGGCTTTAATGCAAAGGGCTATAAGGATTACAGCGGTATCACGGTGTTGGGTGTATGGAGGTGGCTGCCGGAGTTTAATTGGGGCGTTATAGCAGAAATTGACAGGGATGAGGGTTATGGGGCTGCCTATAATCTTAAATATATTGTGAGTTCTATATTGCTGGTGCTGGCATTTCCGATAGTGCTGGTGGCGTACTTTATCGGTAGAAAGGCTTCGATACCGATTATAAAGCTGAAAGAAGTAACTGAGAAGATGGCATCGGGGGATTTAACTCAAAGAGTAGACATAAAGAGAGAAGATGAGATTGGCGTATTGGCAAATTCCTTTAACGCCATGGCAAAGTCCCTGGATGAAAAGACGAAGGAGATCGCTGCGTCAGAGAAACGATACAGGGAATTGGTTAGCTCTGTAAAGGAAGGTATCTACCAATCAGAGCCTGGTGTGGAGGGTGTATTTACCTTTATTAACAATGCGGGCGCAGAGTTGTTGGGATACAGCAGACCGGAAGAAGTAATCGGGACGAAGGTAAAAAATATATATGTGGATTCGGAAGACAGAAGAAAACTTTGCGAGAAACTCGATAAAGACGGGGTCTGGAGGGAGTTTGTATCACTTTGTAAAAGAAAAAATGGCGAGAATTTCTATGCAGAGCGTACAAGCAATTTGCTAAGGGACGGGAAAGGAAATCCGGTTGCTATTTACGGAGTGATTCGTGACATCTCGGAAAGAAAAAAGGCAGAAATGGAGATTGTCGAATCCGAAAAGAAATATCGTATGTTGTTCAATTCACTAAAAGAAGGCGTTTATCAATGCGAACCAGAAGTGGATGGGGTGTTTACATGGATAAATCAGGCAGGCGCTAAAATACTTGGTTATAAATCTCCTGAAGAAGTGATCGGAACAAAGGTGAAGGATATTTACGTAAATCCTGACGACCGTAAAAAAGTAGTTGAAAAGTTATTAAAAGAAGGTGGATGGAAGGATTTTGTATCTTTCTGCAAGAGGAAGAACGGCGAGAGGTTTTATATGGAACGGACGTCCAGTCTGGGTACCGATGACAAGGGTAAACCTATTCGTATTGAAGGAATATTTAGAGATATTACGGAGCGGAAGAAACTGGAGGAGGAACTGCAAGAATCCGAGAGGCATCACAGGCAATTGTTGAACTCGTTGAAAGAGGGGATATATCAGTGTGAACCTGCAGAAGATGGGGTATTTACGTGGATTAATCAGGCAGGGGCAGAGATACTCGGTTACAGTTCACCCGAAGAAGTTGTAGGAACGCGAGTAAAGGATGTATATGTTAATCCCGACGACAGAAAAGAGTTGGTCGAAAAGTTGGGAAAGGAAGGGATATGGAGAGACTTTACTTCCTATTGTAAGAGAAAGAATGGTGAGCGCTTTATTTCTGAAAGGACATGTAATCTTGTACGTGATGAAAACGGTAAGTCGATCAGAATTGAAGGTGTATTTCGGGATATAACGGAAAGATAAAGCATGTATTTAGATAAATTAAAATACACTGAACGAGAAGTAAAGAATTATGGGAAATGAGTGCGTTAAGGGTTTATCCGTCAATGCAAAGACCCTGATTCTTATATTGTTGTTTGTGAATGTTGGGTTTGCAACAAAGATGATTAATAAGTATTATGCAATGAAGGAATCGGGATACATTAGGGAAAAGACTTTCCATGAACAGCTCCAGCAAAGGGTAATGAAATCTTTTGGTTCTGTGGAAGAAATGAATAAGATGATTTCTGACATTACGCGGCAAAAAGAGGATGCTGAGAAGGTCGCGAGTTCTGTTAGAGAACAAGGTGAACAGTTAAAGTTTGTAAACAAAAAACTCGAAGATGCAAAGGCAAAGCTGGAGGAAGAAAAGGCCCGATTGCAAAAGGAAATATGGGAACAAGAAGACTCGCTCTCCAAAGCAAAGAAGGTGATGGGTGACAAGGATTATACGATTAAGGAACTTATGAATAGCTTAGAAACGGCAGAAAAGAAAACGGCTGCTTTGAAGAAACAACTTGAAGAACACTCAAAGACACCCGGCGCTTGGAGCCTCCCCCATCAATAAAGAAAGTATCATGGTAACTTGATTATATAAGAATTTTCATTTTATTTATGCGGGTTTTGGGTAGTGGCAGACAAAAAATCCCCCTTAAAAAGGGGGACTCAGGGGGCTGTCAAATACTCTGATAGAAAGAATACAACCCCCTATATCCCCCTTTGCTAAGGGGGATTAACTTGTGAAAGATTTTTATGCCAAATATTTTGATTATAGAAGACCAGGAAAAGATTCGAAAGCTGCTGGTGGTCTCCTTTAAGCGGGAGAATTATAAAACGTGTGATGGAATAGATTGGGGGAAAGCTGTAGAATTTCTTAATAAAAATGTCTATGATCTCATAATTGTTGATCTGGAAGTAAAGTCATCAGCGGGTTTCGAGATGCTGAAGCTAATTAAGCTCACGAATCCCACCGCAGAGATTGTGGCAATTTTCAATTCAAATGAGTATGATAAAAACCAAATAATCCGTTGCGGTGTGTATGATTACGCCTTGAAGCCATTTTTGCTGAGTGACGTTGTGAATATAGGTAAGAAGGCATTGGAAAAGAAGCAATTGTCTGATAAGGTGCGAAATCTGGAGCAAATCAGGGATATGGATAAATTTGCCTTATCGTAGGAAAGTGTGAAAAGGGGATTTTTCGAATTAGGTGTTTTTTTATAGTGAAAAGGAAAGGAGGTGTGTTAAATAATTAAAGAGGCTTTAAGGAGGTTGGATGTTTAGAAATATGGAGTTGAGAGGAGATATTGAGAGGAGATATGAAGTGCAAGTAAGATGTGTGTTGATTGGGAAAATGGTCGTTACAACAACATTTTAGAGGAGGACATGTAATGTTATATACTGAGACCGTAGATGCAGCCGCGGCAGTGTCTCTTAAGAAAGCCACGGCAATGAAACACAGCCTGACGGGTTTCTTGACGCTTTCTGTGCTGGCTGGTTTTTATTTTGGATTTGGTGTTATTCTGGCATTTATTTGTGCTGCACCTGTTGCGGAGATAAACCCAGGCATAGGCAAAATAGTTGCCGGTGCAACATTTGGTATTGCGTTGTCTCTGGTAATTATTGGTGGAGCTGAACTGTTTACTGGGTACAACCTGCTGATATTTAAAGGTACTTTAAGGGGTACGGTGACGCTTGGTGACGCTATGTTGGGTTGGTTTTGGACATACCTAGGCAACCTGGGCGGTTCCATGCTTTTTGCGCTTATGATTATTATATCAGGTATCTTTGCCCCTGATCCATGGAAATCATACATGCTCGAGGTGGCAACAGATAAAAGTAATGGACCTTGGTGGGAATTATTCTTCAGGGGTATTTTTTGTAACTGGCTTGTCTGTCTGGCTATATGGTCTGCTTTAAGGTGCACAAGCGATTCGGGCAAGTTGATTATGATCTGGTGGTGTCTGTTTGCCTTTATTACGACGGGGATGGAACACTGTGTGGCGAATATGACGATATTAACGATTGCGAATTTACTGCCGCACGATCCTGAGGCGATTTCCTGGGGCAAGATGTTTGGCTGGAACCTCGTACCTGTTACCCTTGGTAATATCGTGGGTGGCACATTCTTCGTCACATTCCTCTACTGGTTTGCAACTGCCATGGATGAAAGAGGCGCGAAGAAGATGAGGGCTATAAAGGGCGGTTCCGGCGCTGGTGACTTACCACATGCCGGCAGGTCTCCTGAAGAGATTAAAGATATCAAGGTGAAAATGAGGTCGTAATTGTAGCAACTATTTAGATGTATCGGAATTTTCAATCTTGTATGGGTAATTCATGAATTACCCATACAACAAATAGAAATAATTTTCAAAGAACTAATTTAAAAGTTTTTACAAAAGGGGCCGGTTTGTTATTACTGGCCCTTTTTATTTGTCTGAGATGTGAATTACAGAAGTTTTGAAACAATGAAAAATGGTAATAGTTCACCAGAACACGGAGATCACAAAGATTTTATTAAAGACAGAGGTTGTGCAGTTTAGAAGACGAGGATTCCAACCTTCCAATTTTATATTCCCGACCCCCTGCCCACGCATCTTCCCAACATCGCAATTTCTCAACTTCCATTTTTTTTCTGACTTTGCGTATTCTGCGGTGCGCTATCGCGCTTTTCCAATTGCTCGATTCTTTTTTCAAGGGTTTTAATATGTTCTCTCATTTCGGGGAGTCTTTCGATGATCACATAACATTTACGCATACGCTTTATGGGGAGCGCTGGTGCGCCGAGATACGTTTCATTACTCGGGATGTCATTGATAACCCCCGAATATCCGCCAACGGTGACGTTATCCCCAATTTGGATATGTCCAACAATCCCAGCGCCGCCTGCGATGGTTACGTGTTTTCCAATTTTGGCTGAACCTGCAATTCCTACCTGTGATACGATTAATGAATTTTCACCTATTTCGACATTGTGCGAAATAACAACCTGGCTGTCGATCTTTGTTCCCTTTCTAATGACGGTTTCACCGAGCACAGCGCGGTTAATCGTCGTGTTGGCGCCAATATCCACATCATCTTCAATTATGGCAATACCGACCTGTGGAATTTTAAAATAACCCTCGCCATCCGGTGCATAGCCGAAACCGTTGCTGCCAATGACGGTATTGCTATGGATGGCCACTCGATTGCCGATTACCGTATCGTTATAGATTACGGCATTTGGATAAATAACGGTGTCGTCACCAATGGTACAATGGTCTCCGATATGGACACACGGGTATAGAACCACGCGGTTGCCAATGCGTACATTTTCACCGATGGTGACGTATGCACAAATAGAAATGTCTTTGCCTATTATTGCTGTTTTCGCTATTTTGGCAGAATCATCAATGCCTTTTATATATGCTGGCTTTTTGTACATCAACAATTCTACTAACTTTGCAAATGCAAGATAAGGATTGTTGCATACCAGAAGATTCCCTTTTGCGGTTTTTAATTTGGGCGAAACGATAATAGCCGAGGCCTTTGTATGATGGATTTTTTTAATATATTTCTCATTGGATATAAAAGTAATGTGTCCTTCCTGGGCATCATCGATGCTCATAACCCCGATTATTTTTACGGTAGGGTCTCCAACAACCATACCTCCAACATATTCAGCAAGTTCTTTTAAGGTTTTTTCCATAGAAGATTTTATCTGAAATTATCTATTCTAATTAAATTAGGCCTTCGGCAGCTTTTTTGCCGCAGAGCACACAGAGAGCACAGAAAAATCCCCTGAGAACTCAGTGACCTCTGTGGCTGGTTTGAAATTCATAAACCTTAAATTAAGTTTGTAAGTGTAACGATATAAACCACAGATTTCGTGGATTACACAGCTTTTGCACCACATGTTATTCGTATTTTGCATCCGGGCAATTTGCGGCTTAGATTGTTTTTAATCGGTATTTTTACGGGATACTGTTTCGCTGGATGGCGCTTTCGTTACGAAACGCACAAGGAACAAGGTAACGATTAAGAGTCCCCACCCAAGTACCCCGGTAACCACCTTGCTGTCACCGAAAAGCCACCGAAGGTTTGTTCCCACATGGTCGAATAATAATATATTGGTCTTAATGAGAAATACCCAGCCTGCATGAAGCCCAATGGCAAAATAGAGGGAATTTGTCCTCAAGCAGGCGCATGACAGCACCACGCCGACAAGGAAAAGGCCGATCATAGTAGGCATAATGGCGGTGAAATTTACTATCATGTTGGAAAAAGATTGATAAATTACCATAAAACCGACTAACGGTTGAAAGCCTGGGAATACCAGTAATTTTGCCTTGAAGAAGTGTAATAAAGAATAGAACAGACTGCTGGCACACACGGCAGATACGGCGTGCATGTCCTGTAAAAAGCTTTGAAAGATGAACCCCCTGAAGAATATTTCTTCGATACATCCAACGAGACCTGCGATTAGCAAAAATTTGAAAAGCTGAAAAAATAAGTCTCCAGGAGATTTTGCATCAACCTGTAAGATTTTGGCGCCTGTAATGAACAAGAAGGCGGTGTACAGGATAAATATCCCGGTGCTCAGGAAGAAGCCCATCTGCAAATGTTTCCACCATCCCGATGTGTGTTTTATGCCAATCGTTGAAAGGGAATTGATCATCAGCGGTTTCCTGAACAAGAAAATAATGAGGATGGCAACACCCATGACGATACGGCGCATAACCCTACCAAAGTCATAACTTCCATGCTTATAGTTAAGCAGGTCTGTCACCAAAGCGCTCTGTGGTATCAGCATGTCAGCGGCGATCTTTATCAGGGGTGCAAGCAGACTGCTTACGCATAATATGAGTAAGAATAAGAGGAGTATTTTCTTATATTGTTTTATATTACTAAATGAAATCATGGTGAAATGATAGTGTCGTAAAAAGGAGTTGTCAACTGAAAATACTCTGGTTTGCTGAATTATATTGACTAGCCTGTTGTATTTAGCTATATTACTTCACTTGTTTTGACAGGATTTGTCTGCCACAAAGTCGCTAAGATACGGAGAAATAAGTAACAGTTCACCCCCTCCCCTAACCCCTCCCACCAAGGGCGGGGAATACTCATTGTTCCCTTGTATTCCTCCTCCTTGATGGGGGAGGTTTAGGTGCGGGTGAACTGTTACGAAGATAATGTTTTGTTTGTGGCTTTGTGTCTTAGTGGCATAGATGCCTCTATATTACTTCTAGATAGCTGCAAAAATCAGTGTTCTGATTGAAATAGAAAGCTTGAAAAATATGAAACAAAAAAAACCATGGGGAGGTCGGTTTACAAAACAGACGGCGGCTTCGGTGGAGTCTTTTACCGAATCTGTGTCGTTCGATTGGCGACTCTATAAATACGATATCGAAGGCAGTATCGCCCACGCAACGATGCTTGCCGGGTGCAAGCTTATTACGGAAAACGAGAAGGTAGTGATTGTTAAGGGTCTCAATGAAATTCTCTCGGAAATTCTTGCCGGAAAGTTCGAATTCAAGGAGTCTCTTGAAGATGTTCACATGAACATCGAATCGGCTTTGATCGAGCGGATTGGCGAGGCAGGCAAAAAGCTTCATACCGCCCGAAGCCGAAACGATCAGGTTGCCCTTGACCTGCGGCTCTGGA
>MHZD01000202.1:12462-15217 GCA_001828645.1 Planctomycetes bacterium RIFOXYC2_FULL_41_27
GTCCTGTTATCGCACTACCTGCTGGCATACGTCGAGATGCTGGAACGAGACAAAACGCGGCTCCAGGATTGCTGTGCCCGGCTCAATAAATCACCCTTAGGCGCTTGCGCCCTCGCAGGCACGACACTTCCAACAAATCCGCTGCATACGGCAAAATTACTTGGCTTTCAAGGGGTTAGTGAGAACAGTATGGATGCCGTAAGCGACAGGGATTTTTGTATTGAGTATGCATTCTGCCTTTCCTCAATTGCCATGCACATGTCCCGCCTCTGCGAGGAGTGGATTATCTGGTGCAACGACGAGGTTAAGTTTATCGAGATCAGTGACGCCTATTGCACGGGTTCGAGTATCATGCCGCAAAAAAAGAATCCCGATGTGCTGGAGTTGATTCGGGGTAAAAGCGGCCGTGTCTTCGGGCATTTGACGTCGTTGCTCACGTTACTCAAGGGATTGCCATTAAGCTACAATCGTGACATGCAGGAAGATAAGGTAGCAATATTTGATGCTTCAGATACCGTTCAAGGTTCGTTATCGATACTGGCAGAGCTTGTGGCGAATACGAGTTTTAACGGCAAAAGGATGATGCTGGCTTGTGATAAGGGTTTTATCGATGCTACTGCGCTTGCGGAGTACCTTGTTAAAAAGGGCGTGCCATTCCGTAAGGCGCATGAAATTGTAGGGAATATCGTGCGGGAGTGTATAAAGGCGCATTGCAGGCTGGAGGATTTGAAATTGGAGGGTTTCAAGGCATTCTCTTCTGCTATAGAAAAGGATGTTTATAAGGCGCTGGGTGTGGAGAACTGTATAAAGAATTATAAAAGTCACGGTTCGACAGCGCCGCAGGTTGTTAAAAAACGTATTGCGTATTGGGAAAAGAAACTGAGCAGCAGTTCACCGCGGAGGAATACAGATTAACACGGAGTAGATAGATTTTGAGTAATAGTTCACCGGCGGGAAAAAATTTGACAAGATAACAGGATAGACATGATATAAATAAATTTTTGACAGGATTAACAGGATAATCAGGTGAAATAAGGTATCTTTTATCTTGTTAATCCTGTATATCCTGTCTAAGGTAGCTGCCCTATTACGATTTTGAAAGGGTGAATAATCTATGAATGCTTTTGAATACAGAGATAAGACGCTCTTTTGCGAGGATGTAAGGATTGATGATATTATTTCACAGGTAGGCACACCAGCCTATATATACAGCAAAAATGCAATTCTGGCGCGTTATCATGAGATGGAGACAGCATTCCGTGATGTTGATGCCTTGATTTGTTTTTCCGTCAAGTCTAACTCAAACCTCTCTATTTGTAAAATTTTGGCAGAGGAGGGTTCGGGTTTCGACGTGGTTTCCGGCGGTGAACTGTTTCGTGCTATAAAGGCTGGCGGTGATCCGTCAAAGATTGTATTTGCAGGGGTTGGAAAGATGGACAGGGAAATAAAGTTTGCCCTGGAGAATGATATCTTCATGTTTAATGTAGAGTCTGTGGCAGAACTTGAGCACATTAATAAACTGGCAGGAGATGCTGGTAAAATACCGAAAGTTGCTCTGCGAATCAATCCGGACATCGATCCAAAGACTCATGCAAAGACAACGACTGGAAAAAAAGAAAACAAATTTGGAATCGACCTGTCTGAGGCTGAAAAGATTATTAAGCAATATGCACGATATTCGAATGTTGACCTGTGCGGATTGCACGTACATCTGGGTTCACCCATTTATACGGTTGATCCCTATGTGCGTGCCCTCAGGAAGATACTGGCGTTAATTCAGAATTGCAGAAATGAGGGTGTGGATATTAAATACATGAACATAGGAGGCGGCTATTGTATTTCGTATACAGGAGAAAAAGTCATACGGCCAAAAGACTATGCATCAAAAATTATACCGCTGGTAAAAGAGATGCAATGCAATCTGATCATGGAGCCGGGACGATTTATTGTGGGAAATTCTGGTATTCTGATTTCTCAGGTGATTTATACAAAGGAGACTATACACGAGAAGAAGTTTGTTATCTGTGACGCAGCTATGAACGACCTGATACGTCCCGCCCTGTACGATGCCTTCCACAGGATATGGCCGGTAAATACGAATATAAAGATGCCAGAGGCGGAAAATTCTGATAAAACAACGGTAAAGAAAGGTATGGAATTGGTTGATATCGTAGGTCCTGTTTGTGAAAGCAGCGATACCTTTGCCACCTATAGGGCATTGCCAAAGGTAAAAGAAGGGGATTTGTTGGCAATCTTCAGCGCCGGCGCCTATGGTTTTACGATGAGTTCCAGCTACAATTCCCGCCCGCGATCATGTGAAGTGCTGGTGGATGGTGGCCAGTTTCGTATCATCAGAAAACGTGAGACGTATGAAGATTTGGTGAGAGGTGAGGATGTGTAACAATAAGGCTCAACGCAAAGGCGCAAGGGACGCTGTTAAATTAAGAGGATGAGAGGTTGGGAAGTTGAGAGGCCGGGGTGTTACGTTTCCAAACTTCCCATCTTCTCAACTGTGTGTCTTTTACTGATCTCTTCGCGTCTGGTGGATTATTAGTTAAATTTAATAGTAAAGGAATTTTCATTTTATTTATGCGGATCACATGACACATGCGGCGCAAAAATCCCCCCTTAGAAAAGGGGGCTAGGGGGTTGTAAAATAACCCCGGAAAAACACAACCCCCTAAATCCCCCTTTGTTAAGGGGGACTTAAAAGGACTAAAAATTTTTATAGTCTTGAGGTAAGATGGCAAAATAT
>MHZD01000203.1 GCA_001828645.1 Planctomycetes bacterium RIFOXYC2_FULL_41_27
CGTTACTGGTATCAACCATCTTTTCTAAGTCGTAGTTTGTTAAAACCTTGTTTGGAAGGTATGACCCTATACCTGTAATTGATGCTCTTTGATTTTGTCGCATGTGTAATTAGTTCGTTGACCAGAGGAGATTGATAGGCGGCTAATCGGTTACATAACAGTTGCCGAGAGTGCATTGGTTTTTCCCAATTCGGAGACAATGTGCTCATTCACATTGTTTTTTGATAACTGCAATGCGACTCGTATGGCATTTTGTATGGCCTTGGAATCAGACCTGCCATGGCATATAATACAAATACCATTGACGCCCAACAAGGGAACGCCGCCATATTCACTAAAATCCATTTTAGCCCTTAATGCCTCAAAGGTTGGTTTACATAACCATAAACCCAGTTTCGTCCGGAAACTCTTCATTGCGCCGGCTTTAACGGTTGATAAAAGGTTCATGGCAAGCCCTTCTGTAAATTTCAACAAGACATTTCCCACGAACCCTTCACAAACAACGATGTCAGCTTTGCTATCAAATATTTCACGGCCTTCTACATTTCCCACAAAGTTTAAACTTGAACTGGAAAGGAGCGCGAAAGTTTCTTTCACAAGATCATTTCCCTTTGCGTCCTCTTCGCCGATGTTCAGAAGACCAACTCTTGGATTTTCTATGCCAAACATATATTTACTGAGTACCGTTGCCATAACACCGTATTGGAAGAGGTGTTCGGGTTTGCAGGCAATGTTTGCTCCGACATCAATAACCAAACATATTCCGTGTCGGGTGGGAATAGCAACGGCAATACCGGGACGCCGTACCCCTTTCAGGGTTCGTAAATGCAATGTTGACGCAGCTACCGCAGCGCCTGTGTGACCTGCGCTAACCACGGCCACAGCATTTCCTTTTGCCACCAGCTCAACACTGCGTGTGATTGACGAATTGATTTTTTGTCGTATAGAGTAGGTTGCAGGGTCATCCATCCCAACCACTTGAGGTGCATGATAAATCGTAATGTTCTTCGGGGGATTCCCGTGAGAGTTAAGTTCGCCTTGTATTGCTTTTTCATCACCGACCAACACAATTTCGTCGTCTTGAAACTGTTGTGCTGCCAGAACCGACCCCTTTACGATTTCGTGCGGAGCTTTATCTCCACCCATTGCGTCTACCGCAACTCTCATAAACTCACCTTTCAACAGTAATAACCTGTTTACCTCGGTAATAGCCACAGTTGTGGCAAACAGTGTGGGGTTGATTTACCTGTTTGCAATGTGAACAAATATACAGTTTTGAGCGTACGCCGGCCCCTTTCCCAATGTTTTCGGCAAGTGGAATAACAGGAGGAGTAAGCTTGTCGTGGGTGCGTCTTTTACGAGTTCTTGAATTTGAAAACCTTCTCTTTGGATTAGGCATGCATCACCTCGATAAAAAGTTCATAAAAAAAAAGAAGCACAGGGAAGACAAAGAAAGAAGGATACATTTATGATATACTTCCCAGTACTTCATCGTAAGATATTTTATAATATGTTACTTTCAAACTAAAAATTCTATATACCGATGCCATTATTGTCAAGCAAAAACTCAAGAGCCTGATGTGCTAAGACGATGTCACCATTGTTCTTTTGAATGGTTCGCCACCTATCTTTTAAAAATAAATCAGCTACTTCCCTGTAATATCTTATTGCTTAACAATTCAGCGGCAAAACAGAGCGCCTCATCCAATTTGTCTGCCCATTGACCTCCGGCCTGTGCCATATCGGGTCTGCCGCCCCCACCCCCACCAACAATCTTTGCAACTTCTTTGGAGATATTCCCTGCATGCAATCCGCGCTTAACCAGATTAGGAGTCAGGGCGGCGACTATCGTTACTCGTCCGTTTTGTGACGTTCCCAAAACTATGGCGAGTTCTTCGCCTGATTTCATTAACATGTCTATCGTTTTTCTCAAATCGTCTGCGGTTGCATCGTCTAATTTTTTGGTAATAATCTTTACATTCGAAACTACTTTGGCGCTTTCAATGAAGGAACCAATCTTACCACTTAATTCCTTTTGTTTTGCCTTGTGGATTTCTTTTTGTAAATTTTTTAGTTCATTTAGAATTTCCTGGGTTTTTGTAATCAGTTTGTCCTCGTGCGTATTCAGGGTGTTACACACCTCCTGGATAATCATTTCTTTTTCTCTGCTTCTGTTTAATACCGCTATGCCTGTAATAGCTTCAATACGCCTGATTCCTGCTGCAACAGAGGATTCAGAAATAATCCTCAATAATCCAACTTCTCCGGCATTATTTATGTGTGTTCCACCGCACAGTTCCTTGCTGAAATCGCCCAAAGTAACCACACGGACGGTTTCTCCATATTTTTCACCAAACAGGGCCAAGGCACCGGTATTCTTTGCCTCCTGGAGGGTCGATTCCTTTGCGCACACAGGCGCATTTTCCAGAATTTTTTCGTTGACCAAATCCTCAATGCGAGTTAGTTCCTCTTTTGTTAAACTGGAGAAATGGTGAAAATCGAAACGCAAACGATCGGGTGAAACCAGTGAACCTGCCTGTTCGGCATGTTGGCCGATTACCCTTCGCAAGGCATAATGGAGAATGTGGGTAGCTGAATGGTTCCTCCGAATAGCGTTCCTTCGCTGGACGTTAACCTTCGCATGAACTACATTTCCCTTCTTCAGCTCTCCTTTTACTACCTTTCCAATATGCAGGATAAAATCATCATTCTTCTTAGTGTCGGCAATCTGAACGTGGATTCCATCTGCTTCCAGAATACCCGTATCACCAATCTGTCCACCTGATTCACCGTAAAAGGCTGTTTGGTCTAAGACCACAGTAACTTCACTGCCGGCTGAAGCCACGTCCACAAGTTGATCCCCCTGGATAATGGCGATTACCCTTCCTTCGGATACGCATTTCTCATAACCAAGAAATTTTGTGCCCTTTGAATTATCCTTGATCCTGCTGAGAGTGCCTGTGTCGAAAACCTGCCCTGTCATTTGAGAGGTTGTTCTTGCTAGTAACCGCTGCTTTTGGAGTTCTTCTTCAAAGCCATTCTTATCAACCGTAAATCCTTTTTCATTGAGGATAGATTCCGTCATTTCTAATGGGAAACCGTACGTATCATATAATTTAAAAGCCTCACGGCCAGGGAGCGCCTTGTGTTTGTTTTTTTGTAAAGTTTCCATGAGTTCTTCTAAAATGCGAGTTCCCTGTTCCAGGGTTTCATGAAACTTCTCTTCTTCACTTTTTACAATCCGTGCAATATTTTCCCTGCGCTTTTTGATATCGGGATACTGTTCTTGCATTATCTCGCTTACAATCGGCACCAATTTGTACAAAAAACAGTCTTTTATGCCTAGCTGTGTGCCATCCCGTATGGCGCGCCTTAATAACCGCCTTTCTACATATCCACGCCCCTCGTTGCCGGGCAGTACTCCGTCTGAAATACAAAACACACAGGCCTTCACATGGTCTGCAATACGGCGCATAAGCACGGCATGTGCTAATTGTCCATTATATTTTACTTTTGTGATTTCTTCCAGGCACTTAATAATAGGGCTGAAGATGTCAATGTCAAAGTTGGTTTGTACGCCTTGCATGACGCGTGCCATTCTTTCCAATCCCATGCCCGTATCAACATTTTTGTGTGGTAACAGTTCCAGCTTGCCTCCTTCTTTGCGGTAGTATTGTGTAAACACCAGATTCCATATCTCCACAAATCGGTCGCAATCACAGGCAGGTTCGCATTCTTTTCGTCCACAACCAACTTTCTCTCCCTGATCGAAAAATATCTCTGAACATGGGCCACAGGGACCGTTGGGACCTTGTGTCGGCGCATTCGAAGGCCAAAAATTATCCTTTTCGCCGTATCGATAAATTTTAGAGCGGGGTACACGGATAAGTTTTTCCCAGATTTCGTATGATTCCTGATCGTCTTTGTAAACGCTTACACTCAGCCGTTCTTCTGGAATTTTTAACTCTTGCACAAGGAATTCCCAAGCCCATTCGATAGTTTCTTTCTTAAAGTAGTCTCCAAAGGAAAAATTTCCCAGCATTTCAAAAAAAGTATGATGGGATGCCGTTTTCCCTACGTTGTCAATATCCCCCGTCCGGAGGCATTTCTGGCAGGTGGTTACCTTTTTACAACCTAAATTTCCTTTGCCCAGAAACATATCTTTAAACTGATTCATACCCGCACCCGTAAAGAGGAGTGTAGGATCGTTCTGTGGGACTAGTGAGTCACTGGGTAAAATTTCGTGAGACTTTTTTTTGAAAAAGTTTAGGAATTTATCACGTATCTCGTTTGTCTTCATAAATTAGAGAATCACCGTAGTAGTAGAAAATCTTTAATCTTTTCTCTGTGCCCTCTGTGGTTCATTTTTTTTCCCACTTTCTGAAGCTTTTTCAGGGGCTTTTTCTTTAACCATCTCTGGCATTATTTTTTTTAGTACAGACAGTTCGATTTCTTTCATCAATTCTGGCTTCCCTTCGATAAACTGCCTGGAGTTTTCTCTCCCCTGTCCCAGCCGTATATCACCGTAAGAGAACCATGTACCAGACTTGTCAATAATCTGCTGTTCGACACCAAGGTCAATAATGTCGCCTGCGCGCGAAATACCTGTGTTGTAGAGGATGTCAAATTCTGCCTTTTTGAAAGGCGCTGCTACCTTATTCTTGGCGATGGTAGCACGAACTCTATTTCCAATTGTTACGTCACCGTCTTTTATGCTGCCAATCCTCCGTATATCGATACGCACCGAGGAGTAGAATTTCAATGCCCTTCCACCGGGTGTTGTTTCAGGATTTCCCCCGTACATGACGCCGATCTTTTCCCGAATCTGGTTTATAAAAATAACACTGGTTTGGGATTTTGAGATACAACCCGTTAATTTGCGTAACGCCTGAGACATCAAACGTGCTTGTAGCCCCATATGTGAATCACCCATCTCTCCCTCAATTTCTGCGCGAGG
>MHZD01000204.1:0-447 GCA_001828645.1 Planctomycetes bacterium RIFOXYC2_FULL_41_27
GTTTACCTCATTTTATACACATAACTATTTAATATACAGAATTAATTCCATAAAATTTATAAAATACAGAAAATATTCTGTATATCACAACATATTTTACTTTTACAGAATTACGATATTTATGTCTGTATTATAGTTATCATAAAAGCCGAGTCAAAGGAAAACCTTACCGCTGGTTCAGGCTTTAAGCCTGAACCGAAACATTTCGGTTCAATCGAGGACGATTGAACCAGCAAAGCGTATTTTGTGCGCTTATTGTGTATTTTAAAAAGCCTTTTTCCCAAAAACTGTTTCAAATCGTTCATTGAATGCTTCGTGGGTAAAATGAAAATTTTGAGGGCCGTAGACTTCCACGCAATAGGCGGCGCAAACGGCTCCTATCTTTGCCGCATGGACGATGTCGTTTTTCGATGTAGCGAGTCCCTTGATTAATCCCGCCCTGTAAGC
>MHZD01000204.1:546-711 GCA_001828645.1 Planctomycetes bacterium RIFOXYC2_FULL_41_27
GAATTCCCCTTTTGTTACGATCATAGTCTCCGTCTTCTCCAGGATATCATCAGTTGTCATGGAGGTCTTTTCCTGTGTTAACTGCAGTTCATAGTCATTACAGATGAATATTTTTGACCCGTGTATTAATTCTGTCAAAAGCTCTTTAGTCCAGGCTGGAAGGGA
>MHZD01000204.1:929-1071 GCA_001828645.1 Planctomycetes bacterium RIFOXYC2_FULL_41_27
CATCGTTTATGATTTTAATGTGTTGTGTGGAAATGTTATGGCTGGTCAGCCAGTTCCGGTATGGTTCAAAATCGCGTCCGGCAGTAGCTAGTATGGTTGTGTTTTCACCAAGCAGGGAAAGGGCAAAGGCGATATTGCCTGC
>MHZD01000205.1 GCA_001828645.1 Planctomycetes bacterium RIFOXYC2_FULL_41_27
CTTCTTTCTTATGCAAGTTTTTTACAACCCCCCCTTCATCCCTCTTTTTAAGGGGATTTGTTGCGGTGCAGCTACGCCAGGTTATGTGAGTTGTCGCCGTATAATTTTTGTCGAGAAAATATTTTAAAGCACAGGGATTCCAATTTGCCAACTAAAGACACGGAAATGGCTAAATTCCGTTCGTCTTTTTCGCGTGTTTTGTGGGTAATATAGCGCTGGCGAAATCAGCCTGTTTTATTTTGACAATCCCAGTTGCTGATAAATTGTTTTAAAGTCGATTTCCCGTTCTACCACTTCGGCGGCGCGTCGTATCTTGGACTTGTCATGTAAGCTGACATATCCCGAAAGGGTTTCGCAGACTTCTAAGGTATTTGCAGTGTCCGCACGAACTACTACAATGGGCACGCCGACTTCCTGCGCCCGACCAAGAATTGATGCGTTTGGATAGAGTTCTCCGGTGAGTATCAGGCACTTTGTGGGGGTTTCGAGGGCAGCCAATTGGATATCGCTTCTATCACCACCGGTGATAACGGCCTTATTTGAGACCTTGCGGAAATAGCTCAGGGCGCTTTCGACGTTCATTGCGCCTATCATGAAATGTTCGATTAATTCATCCACCCTGTCCTCACAGCAAAGCACCTTTCCGTTAAGCGAGTTAATGATTTCCCTGATTGGTACGGCGCTAAGGATCGGATCCTTTTGCATAATGCCCAGTGTAGTAATACCATTCTTTTTGAGAAACGGGATCAGTATTTCTCGTGTGTAGCTTAATTTTGAAGAAGGAACGACGTTAAATACTACACCAAGCAATTGGTTCCCAAGCATCCTGGATGCGTAAAGAAACCCATCAAGCGTATCAATATAGGATTGGAACTTGTCTATAAAGATTACCTTCGCATGGGATTCTTTGATGAAATCCAATTCTGAGAATTTCAGGCATGTGCCGCCAGAGAGTCTTCCCAAACCCCTGGCAATCATTATATCCTTTTCCTTAGAAGCTTGATGAAAGGCAGTCATCGTCTTTTCACGAATATTTAAGTCTTCGCCGCTCGTTAAGCGCCGTAAGAGGTCGTCAGTTAACACTACGGGGCAGATCGTTTGAAGCGGGTCGTTTACCTCCAATGCCTTAGAAAGAAAAACGGCATCCTCGTCGGTAAGCACATTCTCAACAACAACGGGTGAGAAACCAACCGGTTTAAAGTATCCGACCTTATATCCGTCTTTTTTGAATTTTAACCCCAAACCGAGGCAAATAAGGTTTTTCCCGGAAAAAGGCGAAACGGAGGCAATAAATATGGGTATCATAGCAACCCCCTTTTTTGATATGTTTGTATATCAGTATAAGGTTTATATTGTATAAAGTCTCAAATGTTATTTCTCAATTTGGTAAATCCAAAATCCAAAATCCAAAATTCGAAACTCGAAACTCGAAACTCTAAATAATCTGCCATTCAAATTTATCTTGGGTTTCGATATTTGGATTTAGGATTTCAATACACCGATGGAGTTATCTGCTTTTCTCCTCTTGTCAGTTTTTGCTTGAGAATATGCTATGCTTGCGATATCGTTATGCGTGCGTCTAATGCCATTGTACCACCGCCTTCGGGGAATACGAGCAATGGATTTATATCCATTTCGATAATCTCCGGGAAATCTGTCACGAGCTGGGAAAGCCTTAAAATATTATCGACAACGGCATTTATGTCCACGGGTCTTTCACCACGTGCGCCTTTTAAAAGCGGGAATGAACGAATTTCCTGAATCATCTCTTCGGCTTCATTCAATCCAATTGGCGCTATTCGGAACGAGACATCTTTTAGTATTTCAATATAGATTCCACCAAGACCGAACATCAATAAGGGACCAAACTGTGGATCTCGCGACATTCCCAGAATAACTTCCTTGCCCCCGGTAATCATTTGTTGCACTAAAACCCCCTTAATTTCTGCGTCGGGCATAAGGCGGCGTGCCTTTTGTGTTATATCGCAAAAACACATTCGTACCTCTATCTCATTTTTTATCCCAATCCTTACTCCTCCAAAATCGGATTTGTGGAGGATATCCGGCGAAGAAATTTTCATGACAACAGGGTATCCAATCTCCTCTGCCACCTTCACCGCCTCTGGCTCTGAAGCAGCAAGGATGCTTTTGGGAATCCTGAAACCATAGGCGGAGATAACCTGTCTGGCTTCCTCTTCGTTAAGGTGTTGACGGCCTGTTTGTTTCATCTTCGCAAGGAAAGAAACCACGTTTTCTTTCTGGACGTCAAATATTTTTGCTTTTGGCGCTGGTCGTTTTTGCCACAAGGTATATTTATACATTGCCTCAATGGCAGACACTGCGCGTTCAGGAAAGGAATAATTTGGCACTTTTCTTTGGCACATAATCTTTAAACTGTTTTCAATCCGTTTACCACCCATAAAGGAGGTTACAATAGGTTTGTCAGTGCGATTTGAAATCTCAGTGATTACCTCTGCGGTTTTTTCTATCTCAGTCATTGCCTGGGGAGTCAAAATAATAAGAACTGTATCCACATTGGGATCTTCCACAACCTTTTCGATAACGAATTTATACCGATCTGTTTTGGCGTCTCCCAGCACATCAACAGGGTTGTAAACGTTTGCCATATCCGGTAAAAAAGAACGAAGGGTATCAATAGTGTCTTTGGAAAACGATGCCATTTTCAATTTCGACCGCTCTACCGTATCAGCCGCAACAATCCCGGGCCCCCCAGCATTTGTTATCAATGCTATGTGTGGCCCTTTGGGCAGCTGTTGAAAACTGAATATCCTGGCGTAGTCGAAAAGTTCCTCGATCGTTTTTGCACGGAGAATTCCTGATTGTTTGAATGCCGCATCAAATGCGTTTTCAGAGCCGGCTAGCGTTCCGGTATGTGATGATGCAGCCTTCGCACCTGCCATGGTGCCCCCGGATTTTACGACAATCATCGGTTTTATTTTAGTTATTTTTTTGGCAGCATTGATAAATTCAGCGCCGTTTTTTACCCCTTCTAAATAGATGAGAACAACCTTTGTTTGGGCATCGTTTTCTATGGCTTTTATAAGGTCTACTTCATCGATATCTGTCTTGTTTCCCATGCTGATAAATTTAGAGAATCCGATGCATTCATTCACCGCCCAATCCAGAATCGAAGTGCAAAGCGCCCCGGATTGTGAAAAGAACGCTATATTCCCATGTGCGGGCATGTCGGCTGCAAAAGAGGCGTTTAGGGCCGACTGTGTGTCTATCAGTCCCAGACAGTTTGGCCCCAGCATGCGTATAGAATGCTGTTTGATCTTCTGGTATAACTCTCGTTCCCTGGCAGCTCCGTCAATGCCGCTCTCTTTGAAGCCGGCGCTGATGACAATGACTGAATCGATTCCTTTCTCAATACACTCGTCAATGGTCTTTCCCACGTATGGAGCAGGCACAACAATTACAGCCAGATCAATCTTATCTGGGATTTCCTTAAGAGCAGTATATGTTTTAATTCCAAGGATATTATCTGTATGAGGATTTACCGGATATATCTTGCCTTTGTATCCGTACCTGACAAGATTTTTGAATAAGTCGTGCCCTACCTTACCCTCTTCGCGAGAGGCGCCGACTACAGCAACTGTCTTAGGCGAGAAAAAATATTCCAGCATAAATTAAAAAAGAGATAACTGTTTAGTTTTTTGAAAAATTCCTGTAATAATGTGCAATGATATGGTTATTATGCAATGTAGCAGTAATTCATGAATTGCCGCTGCATATCGTCACAGAGGCATTTTCAACTATTGATGTTTTCAAAAAACTAAACTGTTATAAACAGAGGTTATTTTTCTCCCGGTTCCTCCTTTTCCAGAGTGTTTGTCGTGGTAGTTTCGTGCTCGTCCTTTGGTAACAAATCGAACATGTTTTTAATCGACTTGGTGAATGGTTTAAACGGTACGGGATGAGTTTCTGGCTTTAAAAACGTTCCCCCTATTTCTACCATAGTCAGTTGCTTCCTCACCCCTCCCACAACAAGGTCATACAGCTTTCCCACAATAGGAATTTGAGAAAAAAAGTCCCTGCTGAACCCTGCGACAATATTTATGTGTAGGTTTCCACTAAGGTCGATGTCTCCCCGTCCGTTGAGTTCTATTGAGTCGCTATAAACTTTTCCTTCATCGATGTGGATAACACCGTCTTTGACGATAAACTTTGCCTGGGCGCTGTGAAAGCTTTCTTTTTTTGGTAAGCTCAGGTTAAGAAAGTTAAAGACGGTAAAGATGATAGGGACGTCTGAAAGAAATCCTTCATTTACATTGAACTGCCCTTCTGCAGAGAAATTTTTTGGATCGGTACCGATTCCCCGATACTTAATCCTGCCATAAAGAAGCCCTGACCACTGTTTTTCTGTTTTCGCAACTTTCTGGGCAAGTTCTTCCAGTATGATTCTTGAGAAATTCAACTCGCCCTCGTATTGATAGGGATCGGTATCTATATTGACGGATAAGGTTCCTTCCACATGCCCGCCGCAACATTTGGCATCGATGTGTTTGCTTAAAAAACGACTTTTATTAATTTCCAGTCTTCCACCGATCCCAGTGAAAAAAATATTGTATTTTCTGTCACTCATTTCACAGTCCTTGAGGTTGATCTCTATTGAATAATTGTTGTCCTTTTCTTCCTTAAAACCCTGGAAATTGGCAATGATGTCTACCTTGCCTGTGGGTTTCAGATTTGTCCACAACTTTTCGCCTATTCCCTTGGTAGGTAGATCTTTCAACAGGGATTCTGTGATGGACAGATTCGGTATGTGGAGGTTAAATATCTTTCGGTCATTCTTTATATCATAGACGCCATTCAATTCAGTAAAAATGGACTGGCCGCCGCATTGGATAAAGCCACCCGTATCCGTAAATAAAATGATATTGTTGCCCAGCTTGACGTGCCCGTTTACATGAGATATAGGAAGAGGGAAATCCATCGGGTTGATTTCTAAGTCCTTGCAATTTACCGCCAGGAAGTAACTGCTTTCCTGTTTTTCCCCTTCATTATACTGGTAGGTTAGGTCTACCAGACCAGTAGGCCGAATCTTTGCCCATATCTGTTCGCCGAAAGCGGGAATGTTTCTTAATAATTCCTGGTTTACAAGCAGATTTGGAATTGTCATCACAAAGGTTTTTTTGGTGCCATAGAGGTCGAATTCTCCCTTAAATTCGGCCTGGGAAGTACAGTTTCCACTTTTGACATAACCCACAATTCCCTTGAGATACAATTTCTCGGTGTTCAATTCTGCGTCGCCATTCAAATTGTAAATGAGAAATGGCCAATTTTCATACATGGCTTCTAAACCATTAAGATTGATGTTGATGACGTAATCCATTTTCTTTTGCTTGTTTTGATTATTAAAACTTGCCCTGCAAGACACATTGATCTTTCCTGTGGGTTTATAATCATCCCATAACATCTTGCCAACGTATGGAAATCGTGTCAAAAATTCCTTGTTTAGCATAATATTCTTTGCGTTTGCCTCAATTTCTAAACTGGGAACATTAGGATGCAGGTTCATAGTAAAAGAATAATTCCCAAGGAATTCATCATCTATGTTTCCTTTGATGATAATATCTTTAAAAGAACCCGCATAAGGAAGGAATGTGATATCGACACCCGACAACTTAATTTCTGGACTGTTTGTTTGTGGATCTTCCTTGATATGAATCTTTAAATCCCGGATCTCGACGCCCTGATTTAATATATCCATGTAGGCTGGCATCTCAATCTTGTCAAAGTTCGCCTTGAATGCATCCAGGAGTGACCAAATATCCGTAGGCTTTTCGATGGTCAATTCAGGGGCAATAACGACCGCATTGTTGATATTGAGCTGTCCTTTGAGAAGGCTCTGCGGGGAATGTTTTATAACGATTCTGGGGATTTTAAGAGACTTGCCCAGTACATCTTCGGAGGTGCCTGCAAAAGAGAGGTTATCAATGATAATCCCTTCCAAAAAATCCATGTGTGCACGTTCAATTTTTGTTTCTCCAAAATCTTTTAATGCGCTTAATAAACGACTCTTTATTGCCTCATCCGAAGTCGTCCTTTTGATAAAAATGTACCCGGATATGCCTATTCCTATGAGGAAACAAATGATGATAGAGATAATAATTAAAAATTTTTTCATTCAATTTCCTTTTTGGTTATAAATAAGTATTAAGGTTACTGTTATTACAGATTTATTTCAAGTTTAAATTTCTAAAAGGGTTAAAGTAAACATGATGTAAAAATCCTTGCCGTATAGGAGAAGTTGGCATATAATTCACCATTATTAAAGTAAACAGGACGCTGATTTTTTGCAGATATACACAGATTAATAATTTTATTCTTCATGATAAATAGAGAAACACTGGAAAAAGAGTATCCAAACTATAAAAGGTGTATTAAAGACGCTTTTGAATTGGGGCAGTCCCATATTTTCAGGTGGTGGGATGAAATAACCCCTTCCGGAAAGAAGCACCTATTAAAACAGACAGCCACTATTGACATTCAATTTGTACATAAACTTTTCAATGACAATCTCCATAAAACCAAAAATACCCTTCAGGGAGACTTAGTTCCGCCTCACCGTATAACCGTTCCTAAAAATGCTTCTGAACTGGAGCTTGCACAAAGGGTAGGACAAATCGGAGAAGCATCTTTACGAAGGAGTGAGATTGCTGTCCTTACGGTTGCCGGGGGGCATGGAACAAGGCTGGGAAGCAATGGACCAAAAGGGGCTCTTCCTATTGCACCAATTAGCGGCAAGAGTGTCTTTCAACTCCATGCGGAAAAAATACGCGCAGTTCAGCAAAAATATCACACGTGCATTCCCTGGTATATTATGACGAGCGAAACGAACGACCGTGTGACGCAAGATTTTTTTCAGTCACACCGATTCTTTGGATTAGATCCAAAGCGCGTATGTTTTTTCACACAGGGTATGCTTCCTGCTGTTGACCTTAACGGGAAATTACTGATGAATTCTAAATCGAATATCGTAATGAGTCCAAACGGTCACGGGGGTATGATCCTTGCCCTCAAGGAGAAAGGCGTTCTTAAAAATATGGAAGCAGGTGGTATTAAAAACATTTTTTATTGTCAGGTGGATAATGCATTAATAAAGATTGCTGATCCGGTTTTTATTGGTCATCATTTGAAGAATGAAGCAGAAATATCACTAAAAATCGTTAAAAAGCGCCACCCTGAGGAAAAGGTCGGCATTGTAGTGCATAGCAATGGGCATTTACAGGTGATCGAATATAGTGAACTGAGCCGAGAGGATATGTATGCAAGGAACGGGGATGGTACTTTAAAATATGATGCAGGGAACATCGCGGTGCACATGATTAATATTAATTTTCTTGAAAAAATATATCACCGAGGAGACGCCCTTCCTTTCCACGCCGCCTTGAAAAAGGAGCCTTATATTGACGAAAAAGGTGACACGATCAATCCTGAGACAAACAATGCCATTAAATTTGAGAGTTTTATCTTCGATGTGATGAAATATGTTGAGAAGGATGTGATAATGGAAGTGCCTCGCGAAGATGAATTTTCGCCGATAAAAAATATGGATGGGGAGAACTCTCCTGCTACCGCAAGACAGGACATGGTTAATTTATTCGGTCGATGGCTGCGTAATGCGGGTATTTCTATTCCTATGGATAATCACGGGAATGTCATTGGTTTAATCGAGATTAACCCCTGCTTTGCACTGGATGAAGAGGAGTTAAGAAATAAGATAGATAAACATTTGCAGTTTAACGGTAATTTGAGCCTGTAGCTGTTGCTATATATGGGCTGATGAATTTCAAACAATTAGTTCCTCCCTCTTGACTTCGTCGTGAGCTCAGCCGAACGATGGGGGAGGGCAGATGGGGGTGAAGGAAAAAGATTGATCACCCTCCCTCGGTTCCTCCAATCAAGTGAGGGATTATTTGTAGTAGCTACCGAAGGCGACTTAATTTAACAAACGAGGATATAAGTGGAAGGTAAGCAATCAATACACTTTGATTTTAATAATATGATGGCTGAGATGATTGGTTCAGAACATGGGATTACCGATCATGATCTCAAAGACATTAAGCCGGTTGCCAGTGCGTATGTTAAAAACATGAAAGAAGAGCGTTCTGCGGGCAAGTTACAATTCCTTGATTTACCGTATAATAAAAAAACCGTTGAGGAGGTTCTTAAAACGGTAACATCCATCAAAGGGAAATTTAGAAACCTTGTGGTTGTTGGTATTGGAGGTTCTGCGTTAGGCAACATAGCTATTCATACAGCCATGAATCATCCTTTTCATAACCTCCTTACTGATGTGGAAAGGAACAATATCCCTCGCATCTTTGTTCTCGACAACATTGACCCTGATAGATTCAGCGGACTCTTGGACATTGTTACACCAGGAGAAACCCTGTTCAATTTTATTACCAAGTCCGGCACTACAGTTGAAACCATGTCCCAGTTCCTGATTATTACCAAACTATTACAGAATAAACTTGGCAATAACTACAGAGAGCATGTTATCACTACCACGGATGAAAAAAAGGGCACTTTAAGAGCCATCACAAAACACGAAGGTTTCAAATCGTTTACAATTCCGGCAGGTGTAGGAGGAAGATACTCTGTGCTTACCCCTGTCGGATTGTTCTCCGCCGCAATGGGTGGAGTCGATATAAGTGAATTATTAGACGGAGCGGCGCATATGGACGCGGCGTGCCAGTCTGATAATCTCTGGGAAAATCCTGCTCTGATGGGCGCTGTGCTCTCTTTTTTGAGCCATAGAAAAAAGGGAAAGAACATATTCGTCACGATGCCGTATTCCAATGCACTCAGTGGTGTGTCTGATTGGTTCTGCCAGCTCTGGGCGGAAAGTTTGGGGAAGAGATTTTCATTAAACAAGGAAATTGTCCATACAGGTTCAACGCCGATAAAGGCCATCGGTGTTGTGGATCAACATTCACAGCTTCAGCTTTATATGGAAGGGCCTTATGATAAGGTCATAACCTTCTGGGTTATTAAACGATTTAATAAAAATGTCCCTATTGCAAATGAAAATACTATTGAAAATGAGCTGATATACCTAAAAGGACATTCATTGAATGATTTGTTCAATGCAGAGTTCGAAGGGACACGGCTCGCCCTGGCGGAGGAAAGACGTCCCAATTGCACCCTTTCTTTAGATGAACTTTCTGCATTTAACCTGGGGCAGTTGTTCTGTCTCTACGAGTTACAAACGGCCTTTGCTGGCAAGTTTTATAACGTCAATGCC
>MHZD01000206.1 GCA_001828645.1 Planctomycetes bacterium RIFOXYC2_FULL_41_27
TTAATAGTGAGAAATGTTCTTGAAAATTACGGTTAAAATAGCAGAATAGGTGTATATAATCAAGAAAGCACAAGAAATTCACTGAAATATTTGAGATAATGAAAATGAATTTAATATAGGGAAGATTATGGGAAAAATACTATTTGACCTTATTCCGTCCGCTATACGGGGATTTACGCGTTATTTCTTTTGTTTTGCGGCAATTTTGCCTTTATTCATTTCAGTTAACCATTCACAATCTGCAGCGGATAGCCCGCAATCCTCTGCCGCAGCGCCTGCCGTAACGACAGATTCTGCTTCTCGTGTAACCCATAATTCAGCAACTCTCAGGGGAACCGTGAATGCTAATGGATTATCAACAACCGCATGGGTTCAATACCGAATCGTCAATGGACCATCCAAAAATACCTTTTCAACACAAACGGTGATTGGGACGAGCGACACAGAAGTAATTTTCAGTATAATTGAGTTGCTTCCCGGAACTACCTATTACTACAGGCTTGCTGCAAAGAACGGTGCCGGTATCACATATGGAGATGAAGTGTCATTTACTACTACCGATATGAAAACATCTCATACAACGGATATCACCTCACCTACCGGTTCTATAAGCATCAACAATGGAGCTTATTGCACGAACTCTTTAACCATTACCTTAGAACTTTCTGCAAATGATAATACGGGTGTTACAGGGTATCATCTCTCTACAAGCGCTATTCCACCTTCTCTACATACCGTTGGCTGGACTTCAATAACGCCTGCGACCCATTATCAAGAAGACGTTTCATATACCTTAAGTAATGTTGATGGCAAAAATACAGTGTATGTATGGTATAAAGACGCTGCTGGAAATATCTCATACGCGGCAAGTGATTCAATCATTGTGGACACGACACCTCCGACAATAACGATTGCCAACCCAACATCCGGTTCCACCTATAAGACAACACGCAAAGCGATAAACATCAGTGGGAGCGCCTCAGATAGCACAAGTGAAATAAACAACGTTGTGTGGAGTACCAGCAAAGGAGAGGACGAGATGGAGAATAAAACTATCAGTTGGAATATTTCAAACATCGATCTGTTGGAGGGGGATAATGTAATAACGATAAAGGCTACCGATAGTGTTGGTAATACAGGAATGGCCACGATAACAATAACCTACACTGCGGGCAATAATCCCCCCAGAGTGATAACAGGTCCTGTAACGAGTATAACAACTGATTTTGCTACCTTAACGGGAATAGTAGATGCAGAGGGATTACCAGCAACGGCATGGTTCCAATACGGCACGAGCAGCGAGTCTTACAGCGATACGTCATCAATGACAAATATAGAAAACAGTTCACTTGATACACCGATAGACAATCATATAAGTGGACTGTTGGCCGGAACGACCTATTATTACAGACTTGCTGCACAAAATAGCATTGGAACTGCTTACGGACGTGAAATGATTTTTAACACAAAACCACCCAAAGGCAAGATTTCTGGATATGTAATGTACTCCATTAATGGAAAACCTATTGAATCTGTAAGATTACGGCTCAAAGGAACAATGGCAAGGAAAAAAACTTTCAGGGTAATATTATCTGATGCAGACGGATTTTTCGAATTTAACGAATTAGATGCAGACACATACGATATTTTTGCAATAAAAACGGGTCTTAAGAGTGCCCGTCAGATGGTAGAGCTGAAAGATTTTGAGGAAAATAATGTTGAAATTAAATTGAGGAGTATCCAAGAAGAAGAACAAAAAAGATATCTAATCGAAGATAAAAAAGGCACTGATACCCCTCGCCCTGCCCCTAGTCTAAAAAAAGAGGGGTAACTGTATAATCACACATTCCTCTTTTATAAAGCATATTATAAAGAAGTATTCACCATGAAAGTTACTCATATAGCGCTAATTTTCATTTTATTTTTCACTGCATGCCTTGCCACATACGCAGATGAAAACCAGCAGTATAAATTGCAAAACGCTTTCACAAAGCTTTCCTTTGATAACCCGGTAGATTTGCAACACGCCGGTGACGGAACAAATAGAATATTCGTTGTGTCACAGAAGGGATTAGTTTATGTTTTTAAAAATACTCCTTCTGTGAAGTCAGCAAAGATTTTTTTAGATATACGAGATAAGGTAACTTCTGGTGGTGAATTAGGTTTGCTGGGACTTGCGTTCCATCCTGACTATAAAAACAACGGATATTTTTATGTCAATTACACCGCATCAGATCCCCTTCGCTCCGTTATTGCACGATACACGGTACGTTCTAAAAATCGTAATTCTGCAAATAAAAAGAGCGAGCTTATTTTGTTTCAAGTAAATCAGCCATATAGTAATCATAATGGTGGACAGCTCGCTTTTGGACCTGACGGTTATTTATATATTGCCCTTGGAGACGGTGGCTCCGACGGTGACCCTAAGAATAATGGGCAAAATAGAGCATCTTTGCTCGGAAAAATATTACGAATAGATGTAAATTGCACATCGGGAAATAAAAATTATTGCATCCCCCCAGAAAATCCTTTTGCGGGAAATACACAAGACTATAAGGAAGAAATTTATGCCTATGGTTTACGCAATCCCTGGAGATTTAGTTTTGACCCTGTTACAGGCTGGATGTGGGCAGGAGATGTAGGGCAGAATTCCTGGGAAGAAGTTGATATTATCGAAAAAGGAAAAAACTACGGCTGGAGGATCATGGAAGGAAATCATTGCTATAACCCTTCTTCAGACTGCGATACCTCGGGACTTACCTTACCCATATGGGAATATGAGTATGGCGCTCTGGGGAGTTGCTCTATCATAGGCGGTTATGTTTATCGCGGGACTACATTTTCAGAACTGTATGGAAAGTATATATACGCCGATTATTGCAGCGGCAGGATCTGGGCATTAAGCTATGACGGGGTAAATCCAGCCACGAATAAGCTTTTACTTACGGAAGATATCGAAATATCGTCCTTTGGAATTGATAAGGATAATGAAATTTATATCTGTGATTTAAATGGTAAGATTTATAAACTTGCCTATAAAAAGAATGATAACAGTCCAGCTCACCGCAGCAGAGAACGCTGAGATCGCATAACAACCCACCTAGTCCCACTTAGCTAGCGGGATTCAGGGGGTTGTGACACTGCGTTCTCCTTGCCCTGGCGGTAAATTATTAAAAAGAATGAAATGTGATAGTAAAAACAAGATTACCACTTCACCTAAACATCAGTCAAATAATGTTAGCTGTTGTGGCGTTGTATTCCTATCTAAATAGTTTTTAAATATTTCGTTAGCGCTGATCAAACGGTATTTCTCAATTGCAAAATAAAATTGCCCATACCGCCTTCATCAAGCCGAATACTACTCTCATATTTCTGGAATATTACACTGAACAAAGTGCGTTATTGTAGTCATTGATAAGAGTTGGTATTATTGCTTTATGGAAATGATGAATAAACATAAAACTATAGTTTCGATTGTCACTCCTTTAGGTGAAGGTGGTATTGGCAAGATTATTGTGTCAGGTCATGATGCCTTGAGTATTGTCAATAAGGTATTTCATGGAAAAGGTATTGCCGATCTCAATCAGGCCGCAAGCCATAAACTCTACTATGGGCATGTTTACGATAAAGGAGAGAGGATTGATGAGATTATTCTCAATGTTATGAGACAAGAGGATAGTTTTACCGGCGAAGATGTCGTAGAAATAAACTGCCACGGTGGTATCCGTGTAGTAATGCGGATTTATGAACTCTTGCAGTCGTCAGGCGCAGAAGGTGTCGATTGGGATTCGTTGTTCCAACGATCCTTTGAAAACGACAAGATAGACTTTATTCAGAAAGAGGCGTTTCAGGAGCTTATCCACGCACGGACTAAGCTAGGCCTAAAGGTATTGCTGGATCAATATGGAGGTGCATTATCGGGAGCATTGCAACAAGGGCTGGAAATCATTGAAGGAATCAGACAATCTTTACTTGTAAAGAATAACGAAAATACCCCCCCTCTATCCCCCCCTTCGCAAGGGGGGGAAGGGAAATTTGAGAATGAAATTGTTCACCCCCACCCTAACCTTCCCCCATCAATGGGGAGGGAATTTAATAATTTACCAAACTCCCTTCCATTAAATAAGAGAAAGTCCAATGATCTACCACACCCCATTCCATTCAGCGGGAAGGAATCGAACGATCCATCGCCAGATACATTCCCCTCCCCTGGTGGGAGGGGGCTAGGGGGAGGGGGGGATAATTGGAATGCATCTGTTTCTACTTTGATAAACCTTATTGAAAATTTATTGAAAACGGCTACTTTCGGTATAGCATTGACTACGCCGCAGGTCTTAGTAATTCTTGGCAAACCCAATGTTGGTAAATCGACCCTCATCAACGCTATTCTCGGAGAAGAACGGATGCTTGTGCATCACGAACCGGGGACGACACGGGATTATGTAAGTGAGTTTATCTCCATTGATGGTATTCCTTTTGAGTTGGTGGACACTGCAGGCGTGCGGGAAACAAGCGATATGCTGGAGGTCATGAGCATAGAGATGACTCAGGAACAACTCCAACGTGCCGATAAAGTAATTGTTGTATTTGATAACTCACGAAATTTTGATCATGAAGACGAGGGAATATTGAATGCCTTAAATTCCTGGTTGACGATAAAAGCTTGTAATGATTCACAACAAAAAGTAAATACGAATGCGATTATACCTGTGGTTAACAAATGCGACCTACCTGCAAAATTAGACAAGCTAAGGATTGAAGCGGCGCTTCATCAGCCTGTATGCTGTATATCCGCCCTTAATAAGAAAGGGTTCGAGGATTTAAACAAGCGGCTTGTACAGG
>MHZD01000207.1 GCA_001828645.1 Planctomycetes bacterium RIFOXYC2_FULL_41_27
CTGGATGTGTTTGAAAAAAAATGCCGTGAGGCTGCTGTTCCGCACAAAGGTCTTTTGTTGGAAGGCAAGAATTATTTTGAAATTATTAAGGAAGTGCAGGGAAATCATTACGGCCTGGTGATTATGGGCGCTCAAGGATTGGCAGCCGTGGATAGTAGAACGCTTGGAAGCGTTTGTGAGCGTGTTGTCAGACGAATTAAGACAGACATCCTGGTGGTAAAAAATAATTGTTTTGAGGGAAAGGCAGTAGTTGCAGTTGATGGAAGCGCGCAGTCTGTTGCCGGTGTGAAGTCTGCTATATCGTTTACCCAGCGGTTTGATTTGAAACTTGATGCTGTTTCTGTATTCGACCCTCATTATCATAGAGTTGCCTTTGGGAGTATCGCAAAGGTGCTTTCAAAGGAAGCGGGGCAAATTTTCAGATTTAAGGAACAGGAAACGCTCCACGAAGAGATTATCGATAAAGGACTGGCAAAGATATATCAGGGACACCTGGATAGGGCTAATCACATGGCAAAAAATGCTGGTGTTGAGATTAACTCCATCTTGATGGACGGCAAGCCTTATGATCAAATACTCAAGTTTATTTTCAAAGAACAACCGTCTTTGTTAATTGTGGGTCGTACGGGAGTTCATAACACAAATGGGCTGGATATTGGTAGTACGACAGAAAATTTACTGAGGTTGTCACCTTGTAATATATTGCTTACCGGGGGAAATTTAGAGGCAGAGCGTAGAGATACTACTGTTGGTTCGGAATTTCAAAGAGTATCAATAAATAGAAAAGATTCTACGCTTAATAATTACAGTCATCTGCATAGCGAAAACGAATTCGAAGGGTTTGCTGAGAGTGTTCAGAAAGTTCACGAAAAACCCACCATAAAAGTACATGATCCTGTTATTTGGACGCAAGAAGCCCAAATTCAAACGGAACGCATTCCTTCATTCATTAGGAACATGATCAGGACAAAAATAGAAAAATATGCCCATGAGAATGGCTACAAAGAGATAACGACCAAGATTGTTGATGAGGCAAAAAGCAAGCTCATGAACGATACCTCATTTCACAAAATTTGACAAATCGCTTTTTGCAGGTAGAATTAATATTATTAGATTTGTTTAATTATAATTATCGGTCGCATTAAGACTGTTTCCGAGTTGCACTATGTATTTCAACAAAGAAAAGTCATACAAGAAATCCATAATAAAATTCAGCATTTCTAATTTCCATAGTATAGTGAAAATAAACAACTAAGGGATATATTTTATATATCATATATTGTTTTAAAATGAGGAACGAAATTTGCCAAATTATCTGTTGATATTCGAAATTTGCGATTGATATTTCTTGAAAATTTTAATAGATTTTATAAAAGGCACGAGATTATAAGGAGGGGAGTTTATGAAAAAAGGGTTTTCGCTGTTTAAATTATGTAGTGCAACCCTACTTGGCACTGTTTTTCTTAGTGCGGCGTTGTTTGCAGCTGAGGAAACAGCACCAGGGGTGAAGGGGATGAGTGACGAAGAATTTACCCCTACTAAAGAGGTTTTAAATGTTAAATATGTTCAAATGGATAAGCCTTACCACATGGATGTAGAATCATTAAAAGGTGCTTTTAAGGATGCAGGTGCAGTTAAGGTTGTTCTTCAGAAACAGGATAAGGCGTTTCCTAATGGCGGAGGTTCGGTGGCCGGTGCAGAAGTAAAGGCGATACATGATGGGATTACAATTTATTTCCAGATAACCTGGAGCGATCCAACAAAGAACGCCAGGACAATTGCCGTTCAGGAGTTCAGGGATGCTGCGGCTTTGATGTTTCCTTTAGGTGCGGTGGAAATAACGCCAGCGGAACATTTTAGTCCAAGGATGGGGGATAGAGAAAAACCAACAAACCTATGGCACTGGAAGGCGGACTGGGAGGCGGATTTGCTTGTTAAGGGTGAATTAGAAGATGTAGAAGTGCAATATCCGAATATGCATGATGATTTTAATTTCAACCCTTACAGTGCTTACTATCATAGAGAATTGATAACAAGTGTGGAAGTCTTATCAGGGGGAAGGGCCGCCAACAATTTGCTTTCCCAGCCAGGACGAGGTAGAACGGTAGAAGATTTAAATGCAGAGGGTTTTGGCACACTTACTACACAAGACCATCAGGATGTAAATGGATGCAGCCATTATGAGGATGGTGTGTGGACGGTAATTATGTATCGTTCATTGATTACACAGGATCCACATGATGTGCAGTTTGTTCCTGGTGGAAATGCATTTTTTAATATGGCGGTATGGAATGGCGGGGAGCAAGACAGAAACGGACAAAAGAACATATCTACTCAATGGCATCCTGCAACGCTAGAAAAGGTTGCCTGGCAGTAGTAGACTCTTTAGGATAAAGAATTTAAGGAGGATTGAAAAATGACGTTAGTACATAACTGGCATTTAGGGAGAAGGATGGAGTATCCCTATTTTGAATCCAGGCCGAAACGGCAATTTGCAGCCATATTCAACATTAACAGATGTATTGCCTGTCAGACATGTACCATGGCCTGTAAGAGTGCGTGGACCTATAATAAGGGTCAGGAGCATATGTGGTGGAATAATGTGGAAACCAAACCGTATGGTGGTTATCCGCAATCCTGGGATGTTAAGACGCTAAAGTTAATTGATAATGGTGAGAATACCTGGTACACGGATGAAAAAGATGAAAAATTATCACCCTATGGAGTATATGAGGGTGATACGATATTTGAAGCAGCCTCAAAGAAGAATATCAATCAGTGGGCTGTTGGATACATCCCTGAAGACAAGGAATGGAGATCTCCAAATTTTGGCGAAGACGTTGCGAAAAGTAATAAGCCGGATGAATACTCTTCGTTACCGGAACATAGCCGTTGGTTTTTCTATATACAGAGACTTTGCAATCATTGTACATATCCAGGTTGTTTGGCGGCATGTCCGAGGAAGGCTATTTACAAGAGGAAAGAAGATGGAATTGTTCTCATTGACCAGAAGAGGTGCAGGGGTTACAGAAAGTGCGTAGAGCAATGCCCATATAAGAAGCCCATGTACAGAGGTTTAACCAGGGTGAGCGAGAAGTGTATAGCCTGTTATCCGCGTGTTGAAGGAAAAGATCCTTTGACGAAGGGACGTCCAATGGAAACAAGGTGTATGGCGGCTTGTGTAGGTCAAATTCGTTTACAGGGGTTTTTGGATGATAATCCAAAAAATCCGGTTACATGGTTAATCAGGCATGACAAGTTAGCCTTGCCGCTCTATCCACAGTTTGGGACAGAACCTAACATATATTACATTCCTCCAAGATGGGCGCCAAGGGCATATTTAAGGCAGATGTTCGGCCCGGGTGTAGATGAAGCAATTGATAAATTTATGGTGCCTTCTCGTGAAAGACTTGCGGTTATGTCATTATTCAGGATGGCGCAATCCATTATATTCGAATACAAGATTGAGGAAGGACCAAAGGTTTTTGAAACGACGATTCACGGCAAGAAGTTTGAGATGTACAATGATACGGTTATTGGATTCGGTGAGGATGGACAAGAAATTGTGCGGACTACTATTGAAGAACCAATCCATATCAGAGACCCGAAACATTACAATTCAATTTAGAATTGAGGTTTATTATGGGAGTTGATAGCAGTAGTCTTTTGGATCAACAATCTGCATCCAGCGTCAAGAATTTGCTTGTACGGAGCGCAATGTATCAGATTCTGTCCGCATGTTTCCTTTATCCTGAAGAGAAAAATCTTTCGATACTGAAAGAACCCGATTTCCAGGAACACGGGAAGGATTTGATGCTCTGTTACGAGGGGATAGAGGGTGGTGCCGAGTTAAAAAAATGCCTGGAAGAAGTTCATAGTTTATTCACTGCTACAGCCATTGAAAACCTACAAAGAGATTATCGGCGTATTGTAGGGCACACCATGTCGAAGGAGTGTCCTTTGTATGAGACACAGTTCGGCGCGGCGCATGTGTTTCAACAGGTTCATGAACTGGGTGACATCCAGGGCTTTTACAAGGCTTTTGGGGTGGATACTTCTGATGTTGAGAGGGAACGCTGCGACCATGTCAGTGTTGAGATGGAGTTTATGCATTTTTTGTTGTACAAGCAGGCATATGCCTTGGAAAACCACGGCGATGAAAAGACTCAGATATGCGTGGATGCGCAAAAGAAGTTCCTGAAAGAGCATATTGGGAAGTGGGTGCCTCTTTTTGCAGTTCTCTTCGGAAGAAAGGCGGAAGAAGGTTTTTACGTTGCTTTATCAGCCTCGACAAAAGAATTCATGCGATTGGAAATGAAATTAATGGGTATTAAGACTGATGTATATAAGGAATCCGATCTCAATCAGGAGGCAGTGGCAGGTGCTTCCGATGAGTGTTTGTCTTGCGCATCTTCTGAAGATTTCAATGAGGAATGAATGATATGAGGCTAGAATATGATCCAAGTTTGATTGAAGAAGTAATATTTGGAGAATTAAAGGCGAGGGAGGGGAAAGGGGATTTTTCTTTTACTCTCGAATATCATTCCTGTATTGATCCGGTTTACGAAAATTTTCCATCAGATGAAAGACCTTCACAGTTTAAAAAGATTGAGTGGGCATTCTTTAAAAAACTCGAGTTTCCAAAGGTAATAAAAGAGATTTTTGATGAATTTCCTGAGCTTGAAGGAAAGGCCGCTGGGGGGGTGGTTGCAAAGGCAGTGAATCCTTTTGATGAAGGCTCTTATCTTACAAAAGGGATGAACCAGGAGGCTGGCCAAAAAAGGATTGTTGTTAAATTACTGCCAGACCGCTTCCAGGAAATTTCTTATCTAAGAAAATTGGTCAGGCATGAATTGATGCATGCCTCTGACATGCTCAGCGAGTCATACGGCTATCGTGATGAACGCCTCGGTGGAAATCCTATGGAAGAAAGTATTGTTAAGGAACGATATAGTACCTTCTGGGATATCTTTGTCGATGGCCGATTGATCAGGAAAGGGAGAGAGACGATATCGGATAAGGAGAGCAGATACAGAGAATTTGAATCGCTCTACAAAAAGATTCCTGACGAAGTGAAAATTGCCGTTTTTGATGTCCTCTGGCAAGAGGAAAGTTTGACACACGATAAGATATTGAGGCTGGCAAAAGATGTGAATGAGGTAATAAAGATTTCTGAGGGACTGCCTGTAAGGCAGATTCTTAAAAAGAAAAAAAACATCTTTCCTGGCGCTCAATGTCCGCTTTGTCAATTTCGTACTTATCACTGGGTAGAAAATATTGAACAAGATGCTTATCTTGTGGATGCTATCAAAAAGGATTTTCCTCGTTGGGAACCAGTAGACGGCGTATGTGGACAATGTATAGAGGCTTACAAGGTAAGAATCACTGTTTGTTAATATCATGATTATAGTTAAAACTTTTTATATAAATTGTTTTACTTTGAGAAAGGAGTAGGAAATATGAAACTTACCAGGAGAACTTTCCTACAAATAGCAGGTGCGACAGGTGCAACCTTTACCATTGCAAATAAGGCAATGGCATTTCGGTTACTGAAGCCTGCTGTGGAAGTGGGAAATCCGTTGGATGCCTATCCTGATCGTGCATGGGAAAGTGTGTATCGTGATCAATATAGGTACGATCGTACATTTACCTTTGTTTGCTCGCCGAATGACACACATGGCTGTAGGGTAAGGGCGTTTGTTAGAAATGAAGTGGTTATGAGGGTTGAGCAGAATTACGACCATCAGAATTACTCAGACCTATACGGGAATAAGGCGACTAGGAACTGGAATCCCAGGATGTGCTTGAAAGGCTATACGTTCCACCGCAGGGTTTATGGCCCTTACAGGTTAAGATATCCGCTTATTCGAAAGGGATGGAAACAGTGGGCAGATGATGGCTTCCCGGAATTGACACCGGAAAATAAATCAAAGTATATGTTTGATGCCAGAGGCCAGGATGAACTATTAAAGGCTTCATGGGATGATGCTTGGACTTATGCTGCAAAAGGGATTATCCATATTACCAAAAAGTACAGTGGTGAAGAAGGCGCTAAAAAGCTTATAGAACAGGGATATCCGAAAGAGATGGTGGATGCCATGAAGGGCGCCGGTACACGTACTTTCAAAGGTCGTGGTGGTATGGGGGCATTAGGCATTATTGGTAAATACGGTATGTATAGGTTTAATAATATGTTGTCCTTGGTTGATAGTCATCATAGGGGGGTTGGTGCTGATAAGGCATTAGGCGGCAGGAACTGGTCGAATTACACATGGCACGGTGATCAGGCTCCAGGCCATTCGTTTTCTCATGGATTGCAAGCTTCTGACGTCGATATGAATGATATTCGGTTTTCGAAGCTGGTCATCCAAACGGGGAAAAACCTCATCGAAAATAAGATGCCTGAAGCGCACTGGCTTACACAGGTTATGGAAAGGGGCGGAAAACTCGTCGTTATCACCCCTGAATACAGCCCGTCTTCTCAAAAAGCAGATTACTGGATACCGATAAAGTGTAATACCGATACAGCGCTTTTCCTGGGCGTGACGAAAATATTGATGGACGAGAAACTGTATGATGCAGATTATGTAAAGAAGTTTACCGATTTCCCATTGCTCGTTAGGACCGATACCTTGAAAAGATTGCAACCCAAGGATATCTTCCCTGATTACAAATTAGAAGACATTTCACATGGTGCAAGTTACAAGATTCAAGGTTTACACGATGACCAGAGGGAAATTGTAGGAGACTTCGTTGTATGGGATGCCAAGACGAATGGTCCAAAACCGATTACGAGGGATGATGTCGGTGATAAACTGGTGGCTAAAGGGATTGATCCAGCCCTTGATGGTACATTCAAGGTAAAAACAGTTGACGGCAAAGAGGTTGAGGTCATGCCTCTCTTTGAGATGTATAAGATACATCTGAGAGACTACGACATTGATACTGTGGTTGAAATAACCAATTCGCCAAAAGAGTTAATACAGAGGTTAGCGCATGACATTGCGACCATAAAACCAGTGGCAATCCATTACGGTGAGGGTATCAATCACTGGTTTCATGCAACTCTGATGAACAGGTCGACATATTTACCGCTTATGCTAACCGGAAATGTAGGTTATAATGGTTCTGGTTCTCATACTTGGGCAGGTAATTATAAGGCTGGTAATTTCCAGTCAGCAAAGTGGTGTGGACCTGGTTTTTATGGATATGTTGCCGAAGATGCGTTTAATCCAAATCTCGATCCAAATGCGCCTGCAATGGATTTAAAGGTAAAAGGCCGCGCCTACGACGAAGAGGTAGCATACTGGAACCATAATGACAGACCACTCATTGTAAATACGCCTAAGTATGGACGTAAATGTTTCACAGGCAAGACACACATGCCAACGCCGACCAAGATCATGTGGTTTACCAATGTAAACCTGATCAATAATGCAAAGCATGTGTATCAGATGCTTAAAAATGTGAATCCCAATATTGAGCAAATTATGTCTACCGATATAGAAGTGACAGGCTCCATCGAGTATGCCGACTTTGCATTTCCGGCAAATAGCTGGATGGAGTTTGAAACCCACGAGATTACGAGTTCATGCTCGAACCCGTTTTTCCAAATATGGAAGGGTGGTATAAGGCCCGTTAATGACTCCAAGGATGATGTGATGGTTCTTGCAGGTATGGCTGCTAAACTGGGAGAATTGCTCAGGGATATGAGATTCAGGGATTTCTGGAAATTTGCACTAGAGGGCAGACCAGAGGTGTATATCAACAGGTTGCTGGATGGTAGTACGACCTCGAAGGGATATACTTTTGATGATATAGTAGCTGGTAAATACGGTGAACCTGGCGTTGCCCTGTTAAATTACAGGACTTATCCAAGGCAGCCATTCTGGGAACAGGTACACGAAAGTATTCCATTCTATACACCAACGGGAAGGCTGCAGGCTTACAATGATGAATCGGAGATCATTGAGTACGGCGAGAATTTTATTGTGCATCGTGAAGGGCCGGAGGCAACTCAGTACTTACCAAATGTCATTGTAAGCACCAATC
>MHZD01000208.1:0-5628 GCA_001828645.1 Planctomycetes bacterium RIFOXYC2_FULL_41_27
ACGAAACAAAGGCACTGAATACAAAGATTACCTACGAAACAAAGGCACTGAATACAAAGATTACCTACCACGATCCGTGTCATCTCTATTGGGGTCAAAACATATCAAAACAGCCGAGGGATATTTTGAGGCTTTCTTCCACGTTTCAGGAGATGGAAACCCCGGAACGATGCTGTGGTGGAGGCGGGGTATTTAATTTATTACACTACGACCTTTCCATGAAGATTGGGGAGTACAAGGCAAAGGCCATAGAGAAGAGCGGCGCTGAGGTCGTAGCAACGGGCTGTCCGGGATGCCGACTCCAAATCGAAGACCTCCTTGCTGCAAAGGGTTCTGCGGTCAAATGTACGCACACCATACAGGTACTACGAGACGCACTGCTTTCATCCACGTGACAACCTCTGCCTACTAAGCTATGGTAAACCGAAAAAGGGATGTATCCCTAATTCTACTCATAGGGCAGTATTGCTTGGAAACGTTATTCAATAAAAAATCAACTTTATTTTTCTGTCAGTTTGCTTGCATTATTGACATCATTATGCTATCATTTTCTGAAAGCACAATAAAGGATGTAATGCGATGAAAAAGATAATGATCGACACCAATATCTATGCTTTATTTAAAAGGAACGATGCTTTCGTTCTGGAAAATTTAAGAAGGATTGACTTTATAGGCATCTCTATTATAGTCCTGGGCGAATTGCTATGCGGTTTTAAAGGAGGCAACAAGGAAATCAAGAACCGTGAAGAACTTGAACAGTTCTTGGATTTGCCCAGAGTCCACATCATTCAAGTGGATGAAGAAACAGCAGAATTTTATTCAAAAATATTCTGGAATCTGAAGAAAAAGGGAACTCCTATACCAACAAATGATATCTGGGTGGCGGCATCAGCTATGCGGCATGGAATACATCTTTTTACAAATGACGAACACTTTAAAAATATTGATGGTTTTTTGCTTTTTCCTGAGGAGGGATTTGTATGGCAACAATGACTGTTAGGGGAATCGATACTGAGGTTGCAAAACTTTTAAAAGACCAGGCAAATAGTGAGGGGATAAGTGTCAATGCACTCCTGTTAAAAATGGTGAAAGAGTCTCTCGGTGTAGAAAAAAAGAGAAGGACAAAAATATACCACGATCTGGACCATCTTGCAGGCACATGGAGTGAAAAAGATTTAAAAGAGTTTCAGAAAAATGTTGAAGATCTCGAAAAGGTTGATAAAGAACTCTGGAAATAAAAAGGGATATGCCCCTAAATATATTACGGGAAGAATAAAAGAACAGGACACCTTTGGGAATGCAGATATCATTCTGCCGTAATTGATACAGATGTGGGTAGTGGAGATGGGTTAAACGAATCAGTGAACCAATCAAAGCCGTTCAGTCGGATCAGAGCATTCAATCCGATTAGTTGGGTGCGCTCTGCTTCACCCAACTTACAAGACTTATACAAATTCCCCTAATAAAATAAATGACATGGAATTATAATTGTGGTATATTCTGATATAAAGTTTATCCGTGATAATACATATTTTGATATTTGAAGGGGCTGAACAGGAGTCAAATATGGGAAAGACAATTAGGGCGAGATTTTCCAAGGGTGTAATCAAACCCTTGGAGGAGGTTGATGTGGCAGATGGAAAAGAAGTGTTTGTAACCATTATCGAGGTTCCCACATCTTCAAAAGAGGATGCCTTTGAAAGATCGGCTGGAGGATGGAAGGGTACAATTGATGCCGAGAAGTTAATAAAAGATATTTATAGTGATCGTCTCATATCTACAAGAAAAACACCTAAGTTATGAAACTATCCTATCTGATTGACACCGATTGGATTATCCATTATCTGAATGGATATAAAGAAGTTGTCAAAAAGTTATCCTCTCTAAGAAACGAGGGATTAGCGATTAGTATCATCTCTCTGGCCGAGCTTTACGAAGGTGTATATTACTCAACAAGACCTGTTGAGAATGAAAAAGAATTAAATAATTTTCTAACTGGCGTATCAATTTTGGGAATTAACGAAGAGATTTGTAAAGCTTTCGGTAAAGAGCGTGGTAGGCTGAGAAAACAAGGTATCTCTGTCAGTGATTTTGACCTTTTAATAGCCTCTACATGCTCCTATTACAAACTAACCCTTCTTACCAACAACCTGAAACATTTCAAAATGATAAAAGAATTAGACATATTCTCCCTCTCTTAAAAAATCTATTATTGCAGGAGATGAGGATAAAGTGGATTTAGATGTTATCAGAAAGCAGACAAGATTAGACAAGCCTCTTGGGGATAGAGGATTATTAGAGATGCTTTCTAAGAAATTAGGTTACAAGTTAAACTTTAGGTATAAAGGTAGACCAAAAAAGGGATGTGTCCCTAAAGAGAAAACCCCTCCTGGATTTATTTTAGGGTCTCATATCACATTGATACTGAAATAAACCAGTTGACAACCATTTTTTGAAAGCTTACAATTTCTTTCGTAAAAAGCGATTTCCTATTATTTATTATTTCAAATTTGCTGATGATAAATTGCTTTAAAGAAGGAGGGTTATATGCCAAGAATAACTTTTAAAGAGACTGTAACTAAAGAAGTAGAAATACCTATGGATACTCTTTATAATCTCATTGATAGGTTAACAGAAAAAGAGAGGACAAGGTTATTAGAAAGACTCAGAACAAAGCGTGTTAAATTGAGTCCTTTTAAAAAAGATAAAATTGATTCTATCCTGTCTGACGTTAAAGCAACAGATTTATACGAAGATACCTTTCTAAAAGACTTAGAAGATGGTTTAAAAAGATCCTCAGTATATAAATAGGACATTATGCCCATCATTGTTGACTTAAGGGATGACATCAAAGAATACATACAGAGGCATGGCATCTCAAGAAAGTGGGAAAAGGCAAAAAGACTTTTTGAAAATAATCCTTCTCATCCATCCCTAAATACTCCAAACAAAAACGCTAGAGTCGAGAGATGCAATAATAAAACGTTTTTGTTTGCCTTTTGGCCTTTGCACAAGCCTGTTGTTAAATGAAGTTTCTGGCATTCTCAAAATAGAACCGTCCCTTCTTTTATTATTTTACGTGTAATAGAGTGGTAAACCCATCTTCCCTGTGCCAAGAAACGGTCTCTCAAACAATCCAATTTTCGACTGCTACTAAATCTTTGTAATGAGACACATTATTCGTGACAAGGATTAGCGAATATTGCAAGGCAATTGATGCGATAAGCAAATCAAAATCTCCTCTTTGAGTGCCGGATTTTAGAGTATCCGCTTTCAGCTTAGAGAACAGCTTCCAAGTTTTATTGTCTACGTTCAGAATGCCTAATTTTTGAGAAAGAATTGCAATGGAAGAAAAATTGATTTTTGAGGCAGGGTTTTTGTGGACCAGAACCTCAAGTTCAGCCACTGAAACCGCAGAAATCCTGATATCAGAAATCCCCTTTTGGATAAAGATATTTAAGAGGTTATATTTCCCCCTCAGAAAATAAGAGGCTATATCTGTGTCTACAAGATATTTCATTCATGCGGGCTATTAATAGAGGGGATTGCTCTGGAACGATATAGCGCATCCAGTTGAGCATCCTCGTCTCCGCTCTCGATCCATGACCCGAATAACAATTCGAGGACAGAAGACTCGACTTCGACTACAGGCATACTATCTACAACGGAGAGTGTCACCGTGCCATAATATTCCGACAAGTCATTCACTGTGATAACGGGAGGCAATTCACCAAAAACCCCCTGAGACTGTACTATTGCAATATTATTCATGATGCAGATATTGTCGTTGAACATGTCATTCCCCTTCCTGTTCTATTATAGCTGAATAGAATGGTTTATGCCGAACCCATCTAAAAAGACGATCCGTAGATATAAACCCTATTTCGATTGGCCCTCCGCAACTTGGGGGTCCAAATTTGAATTTCTCTGCCTTAACAGTTATGTGCAAATAAGAGTAAATAAAATCGAGAGCCTCCCTTAGTGGAAGGTCTTGAAAGCCGATAGAGGCAAGAGGTACAGATGCCCTTTCAAATGCCTTGAGAAACTTATCCTCTAACCCTTCGCCGGAAATATCTGTTTTTTTTAATTCATCCAATACATTATGGGGCAATCGTGGGTCAAACCCCCTGAAGACTCGTGAGAAGAAGATGGGATTGCCAGAGAATGAGCATAATCCCTGCTGCAAAGGATTAATAATCTTATTTTCGGGTTTTAATTCAATATGGAAACAGGCAGGTGTTCGAGTCTCCGGGTTCCATCCGCCCATATAGTAACCAATGAAGGGGACATTGTATTCCTTCATTCGTGGCATTACAATATCGGCTAACATGTGTGCCGCTTCCTCAATAGTCGTCTTTTCTGTAATCTTATCGGAGAGTTGAGCTATAAGCGTCCTGTGACTATAAGCGCCAATATTCCCTGCTCCCCACGTACAAACTCCAATCCTTGAATTACAACCAACCTCAAATACTTTCTGGGAATGCGTCAGCAGTTGGACAACACCAGCGCCTTGAGGCGTTTTGACCTGAACAGTTGTAGAACTGTCAGCCCCCAAAACGACTCCTTCAGAAACCAGATATGCAGCTGCGATAGTCATAAAATTATTTTCCCAGAAAAATACATTGCCGTTTATTTATAAATATTATATCTATTTATGTCAAGACATTTCTTGTTTGTAAAAGGGGATGTATCTATTTTAGGGGGTAATAGGTACACATCCTATTTTTAAAATGATATACATAATAAATCATGTCAATCATACCACCAATAGTATTGTATTCTACATCATATATTTTGCATCCCAGTTCATCACAACAGCTTCTCCGCAATCTGGATGGCGTTCAGGGCGGCGCCCTTTCGAATATTATCGCTCACAATCCACATATTAATTCCATTATCAATGGATTCATCTTCGCGGATACGGCCAACAAAGACTTCGTCTTTTCCCGCAGCCACGGTCGCTAATGGGTACAATTGATTGGCAGGGTCATCCACCAGTTTAACACCCGGCGCCGTTGAAAGAAGTTTTTTTACTGCCGCTGCGGTAATTTTCCTCTCTGTTTCTATGTTTACAGATTCGCTATGACTCCGAACAACCGGTACTCGCACAGTTGTTGCGGTTACACGGATGTTCTTATCACCCATGATTTTTTGGGTTTCATTTACCATCTTCATCTCTTCGGATGTATAGCCGTTGGGCATAAACGCATTACTCTGGGGAATTTGAGGTAAAACGTTAAAGGCTATCTGGTGCGGAAACAAGTTTCTCTGAAAAGTCCCCTTCCCTGAAAGAATGCTGGCAGTCTCCTTTTGAAGTTCGTCAACTGCCTTGAGTCCGGCGCCGGACACCGCTTGGTATGTTGACACAACAATCCTTTTTATCTTTGCAACGTCATGGATCGGTTTTAGTGCAACCACCATTTGAATGGTTGAACAATTAGGATTGGCAATCACGCCGTGATGCTTGGCAATGTCCTGTGGATTTACCTCAGGCACTACCAGAGGCACGTCATCATCCATCCTGAAGGCGCTGGAATTATCCACGCAAACAGCCCCGCTTTCAATCGCATACGGCACATATTCCCTGCTGATGCTGGCACCTGCGCTAAAGAGGGCAATTTTTATCCC
>MHZD01000208.1:5667-5898 GCA_001828645.1 Planctomycetes bacterium RIFOXYC2_FULL_41_27
AGCCCCGCAGAATCGCATCTTTTTCCCGGCAGAACGTTTTGAGGCCAATAATCTCAATTCCTTTACGGGAAACTTTCTCTCTTCAAGTATCCTGATAAATTCCTCACCTACCGCACCTGTCGCACCCACTACCGCCACATTTACAGCCATCTTTACTAAAAACTCCTTTCATCGCAAAAAACAGCCCCGTTCACCGCAGAGGCGCAAAGAACGCAGAGGAAAAGACCTGAA
>MHZD01000209.1 GCA_001828645.1 Planctomycetes bacterium RIFOXYC2_FULL_41_27
CCAGGAAATATTACAAGGAAGGCAGTGATTACTGCGACGCAGAGTCATACGATCTTGCTTTAGAATCATACAATAAGGCGGAAAAAGCATTCCCTGATTTCCCTGCGCTCCATTACAACATGGGCTGGCTATACGGTAAGCTGGGAGACGCCCAACAGGCTATCAACCATTTACAAAAATATATTGTCCTGTCCCCAAACGCCAAAGATATTATGGAGGTACAGAGTTATGTTATTGTCCTAAAACAGGCATTAGAAAAGCAAAGTACCATTCATAATACCTTCAAAAGCCGTGATGAAATTATGAAAATGGCAGTTCTTGAGCAAAAACAAAAATACGTAAGCGTTGTGGTGTCTGCCGGTGAATTTATTATGGGAACCGACCAGGCGCGGGAAGATGCGTATCCTGAGCATAAAATTTATCTCAACGCATTTGAAATTGATTGCTATGAGGTAACAAACGCCCAGTACTGGGAATTTTTGGAGTATATAAAGAAAACAAACGACCACAGTAAATGTTTTAAAGGAGAACCCAGCAATAAGGATCATACCCCAAAATTCTGGGATAATGAATATTATAACGTGCCTGATTATCCCGTGGCGCGCATTGATTGGTATGATGCCTATGCGTATGCCGCATGGGCTGGCAAACGACTCCCTACTGAGGCTGAATGGGAAAAAGCAGCACGGGGATCAGATGGAAGAAATTTTCCCTGGGGCAATGAATGGGACCCTGCCCGATGCAATCTCAGCGGTGAACCCAAGCCTGTGGGCAGCGTAGCAGCCGGGAAAAGTGTCTATGGCTGTTATGACATGGCAGGTGGTGTTTATGAATGGTGCGCCGATTGGTATCTGAACACCTATTATACAGAATCTCCATACAAAAACCCCAAAGGCCCGGATAAAGCTGCAAAGCGTGTAATTCGGGGAGGCTCCCGATTCTCAAAACCATTCCAAGTGCGGGTGCACACAAGAAAATCGGAACAACCAGACCTGTTCAATTTAGCATTAGGATTACGATGCGCGAAGGATGTAAAAGAGAAATAATAAATGTATGATAATTGATAACGGCTTTTCAAAAACTATTTTAGAGAACCTCTATGACGGTGTGTACTTTGTAGACTGCGACAGAAAGATTCTCTACTGGAACAAAGGCGCAGAGAACATTACCGGCTATACAAGTTCTGAAGTTCTAGGAAAACGTTGTTCTGATAATATCACTCAAATTGACGATAGCGGTGTTCAGCTCTGTATGACAACATGTCCATTAGCTAAAACGGTGGATGATTCGATGCCTCGCGAAATAAATCTGTATATCCGGCATAAGAAAGGGCATCGCGTACCTGTCCTGGTACGTACTACCACTCTTCAAGACTCACAAGGCAAGGTTGTTGGCGCAGTTGAAATATTCAGCGATAACACCCCAAAGCTTGCAATCACCCAGAGGATTAAAGAACTTGAGAAAATGGCATTGCTCGACCCTCTCACAGAGTTGGCAAACAGGCGGTATATTGAGTTGAATATGCAGACTAAGTTAGATGAAATGCGTAGATACGGCAGACCTTTTGGTATTCTCTTCATGGATATAGACCACTTCAAAAAAATCAATGACCTCCATGGACATGATATTGGAGACAAGGTATTAATAATGGTATCAAACACGTTCATAAAAAATGTAAGGACATCCGACATCGTAGGGCGCTGGGGTGGAGAAGAGTTTCTCGCAATTATTCCAAATATCAACGAAGATCAGTTATATTTCACTGCGAATAAGCTTTGCGTCCTTGTTGAACAGTCTGGTTTTTCCTTAGATTCAGGCATCGTGCAGGTTACTGTCTCTATTGGGGCCACGCTTGCTCAACCGAAAGACACCATAGAAACACTGCTGGAGAGGGCTGATAAACTTTTGTATTATAGCAAGACTACCGGACGGAATCGTGTGTCAATCGAGCGAAATTTGATTTCGGGATAGTTTGCATGTTAAAATTATGTTTCACCGCAAAGGGCGCGAAGAACGAAGAGTTACAACCCCCTAAATCCCCCTTTATTAAGGGGGACAACCGCAATAATCCCTCTTAGCAAAGGGAGACAAAGGGGGTTGTTATGTGATCTCAGCATACTGCGGCAAGCTGAACTGTTACAAATTAATTTACCGGAAATTTATGAAACCTTTGGTATATATTTTTTGTTTAATAAACCGTATTTGTTTTATATAGTGTCTTGTTAACATTTTTTGCAAGGAGATAGGGCGTGAAGCGTATTGGATATTTTATAGGCGTTATAGGTGTTGCATTTGTATTAATGACCTCTTATGCATTAAAAACGACGTTTGCATCCAGTTGTTGTGGCACGAAAGAAGCAAGCGCTGCTGAACAGGCTGATACAAAATGCCCGGTCTGTGGTAAGGCCGTAGAAAAGGACAAAGGCGTAAAGGTGGAGTGCGAGGGTAAGACGATTGTTTTATGCTGCAAAGATTGTGAGGCAGCGTTTAAAAAGGATCCTTGTAAATTCTGCAAAGATGAGAAATGTGAGAAAAAGAAAGAGCATCACTAAGTTATGGTATTACGATAACCAATAAAAAAGTTGTGATTAAAAAGGCGTTCTTGCGTGGATATAATGCAAGAACGCCTTTATTTTTTACAGGAATACCTTTTAAGAACTTATAACCACCCCTCTTTCCCCTCCTTCGCAAGGAGGGGACTTCGTCGTGAGCGCTCAGTCGAACGATGAAGGGGAGGTATTCCATAGACTATTTATCATATTAGTTATGGACACGAAAGCGCATAAATAAAATGAAAATTCCTATACAATTAAATTAATCTTTCAACTCTTTTACGATAAATGTGCCTTCAGGCGGGTTGAAGAGAATAGTCTTTACACGTTCCTGCCATAGATTACCAAATTCCTTAGCCTCTTCCTCAGAAGCCTTACCAGAGATTACCAGAGGCATTAGCTTATCCATACGTTCACTCACCGATACAGGATCAACACTATACGTTACTTCTATTTTTTTCCCACTATCAACTCTTTGAAATATCATAGCGCAGGTTGTTTTGGGATCGGGTGAGAGATCTTTATTGAACGTCATCAGATTATATCTTCCATACTTCCCGGCAGGGCCAAGTCCCTTAAATCCACTTTCACTCGATGCACCCGATATTAATGTAACCACCTGGGATATTGGACCGTTTACCTTATAATCGACACTTCCTTTAAACGTAACCTTTATATTTCCTCTTGCCGGCACTTCATCACCATACAATGCCTTCAATGCAATCTGCGTCGATTTATAGGCGCCAGCGACTGCCGGACATGAATGCCCTGCAAATTTTACAGCATCAGCATACGTAAAAACAAATACCCCTCCCTTGTCCATTGCTCCGAGCGCAACGGCTAAAGGGTCTTTGATCCTTATCGGTTCTGCGCTGTCAAAAAAATCTTTACTGTATTTTGTTTGCCCCTCTGCGTAAACATGCCTCTGCACGGTAATACAGCTTGCGACAGCGACACCAAAAGCGCACAAAAATAACCATTTTAATAAGCAAGTATTGTATAAGCCATTTTTCATCCTTTAACCCCTTTCAATATAAAACAATTCCAACAATTCTTTATTGCAGAATTAATAAATCTCACTTAAAATATGTATCTGATTAATTTCCTTAACTTCAGAATAGTTTATCCCAGCGAACTTATATAGGCAAGTTTATTATGACGAAAAAACTCAGGATTGGCGCTGTCCCTTACATGAACGCCAAACCGCTGATTTATGGATTAGATCAACACCCGGATGAAATTGAGTTGATATTCGAGGTACCGTCTCTTTTGCCAAACATGCTGAACAACGACAAGATTGATGTGGCAATTATCCCTTCCATCGAATACTTTAGAAACGGCAATTATGCCATTATCCCTGACATTTCAATCACCTCGATTGGAACGGTTGAGAGTGTAAAGATTTTTTCTAAGGTACCAATACAAAATATCCGTTCTGCCGCATTGGACAAAAGTTCCCTAACCTCCTGTGCGCTTACAAGGATTATTCTTAAGGAACAATATCATCTTTCGCCTCAATACAGCCAATGGAACAAGCAATACGATATTGTGAGTACAAATACCGATGCCGTTCTTATCATCGGAGATAACGCCTTAAAGATAATTGACGATGGATACATCACATTGGATTTGGGTCAGTCATGGTATGAATTCACCGGACTGCCCTTCGTCTACGCCCTTTGGGTCGTTAAAAGGGATCGTCGTATACCGGGAATAAACAATTTGCTAAAAAGTGCAAAGGAAACGGGCCTTCGGTCAATAAAGGCATTAGCGATTACAGAATCGCAGCGACTTCAACTAACACATAAGAGATGTCTGAATTACTTTACAAACTCGATTCGATATGATTTTGGCAAAGACGAAATAAAGGGATTTTTGGCATTTTATCAGTATGCAATGTCTTTAGGACTCGCTCCAAATGGGGTAGAGATTATTTTCAACGAAACCTAACTCAGACGAGCCAGAACAGGTAGCGCGACATTTATGTCGCTGTCCTGCGAACTGAAGTTCGCGCTACACGAGGGTCGGCGTTAAATTGTTTTTGCCGAAAATGTAAAAATATTTTTGTTAAGAGACCGATATGTCCATTCTATCCAGTGAGATTGAAGATGTCCTCGAAAAATCATTAAATAACAAGAGATTGTCTTCGACGGAATGCTTAAAACTGTTCTCTACAAAGGAACTTACCAGCCTGGGAATGGCGGCAGATGCAGTATGCAGGCAAAAACATCCGGAAGATTACAGGACGTACATCATCGACAGGAATATTAATTACACGAATATTTGTACCTCGGGCTGTAAATTTTGCGCCTTTTATAGAGAAGTTGAACATAGCGATGGATATATCATCTCTAAAAATTCCCTATTCAGGAAAATTGAAGAAACACTCGCCCTGGGTGGAAAGCAGATACTCATGCAGGGTGGTCTGCACCCATCATTAAAATTGGATTTTTATACAGACCTGTTAGAATCTATCAAATCGAAGTACGATATCCATATCCACGCCTTTTCACCGCCAGAAATTGTACATTTTTCAAAATTAAATGGTATCCCTGTGCGGGACGTCATACAAAACCTCAGGGAGGCCGGGCTTGACTCGATTCCCGGCGGCGGCGCTGAAATCCTGGCTGACCGATGCCGTCATATCCTGAGTCCAAATAAATGCACGGCACAGGAATGGCTGGACGTAATGCGGAAAGCTCATAAGCTTGGCATGCGCACTACGGCTACCATGATGTTTGGCCATATTGAAACCGTGGAAGAGCGCATCGAACATCTTGAAAAAATCCGGACACTCCAGGATGAAACGGGCGGATTTACCGCCTTTATTGCCTGGACATTCCAACCGAAAAATACCAGACTGGATACTGCATTAATCGGAAGCTTTGATTATTTAAAAACTATAACCATTTCACGGCTGTATCTGGATAATATTGTAAATATCCAGGCGTCATGGGTTACACAAGGAGCAAAGATTGCTCAACTCTCTTTAAAATTCGGAGCAAACGATATGGGGAGCACGATGATTGAGGAAAATGTGGTCAGGGCAGCGGGGGTAAGCTACCAGATGGATAAAGAGGAAATTGAATTACTTATCAACGACCTTGGATACGAGGCGAAGCAACGGGATTTGTATTATCAGATACTTTAAAAATACAAGTATTTAGCCAAAAATTAGCACAAATAAACACGAATAAAAAGATCAGTGTAAATCAGCGTCCGACTGCAATTTTTAGGTATCTTCTTCGCTGGTTCAATCGTCCCCGATTGAACCTAAACATTTAGTATAATTCCGTCTCACAGCACAAGTTCAAGCTTTAGAGTACCGTTCAAATATATGGTTCAATCTGAAAGATTGAACCAGCCTTAAAATTTATAACGTTCACTATAGTTCAAATTACGTACTACAAACATATCGTTTGAATAATGTTTTTTCCGAATCGTATTGCGGACTTGATCGAGCAATTTCATGGAGCAACCCACTTCCAGTATCTTGCGTTACAGTATTAAAACATAATTGACAAAACAAGTTGAATTATATATATTTACACCACAACACGAAAATCAATAATGTCTGTAATTTATTACCGCTATTAGGCGGTATAATCTATGTTAGCCGTCTGCTAGGAGAAATATGCCACGTGAGATCTTAATATTAAGCGGTTTTTGCCTCTTCTTTTTGTTGATTTTTTATCTCATCGGTCGTTTCTCAAAGGAGAAACTGAAATGGGAATGAAATGGGAAGTACTCATATCCTCGTTTGTCATCGTTTTTGGCTTGTATATCGGTCATTATCTGGAAACATCCCGCGATTTAGAAAACAAACGTCGCGAACAACGTGTTGAAATGCTTGTCAAAGCATTTCAAAATCTCACCAAAATCTACAATCACGATATTTTAGAAGTAAAAGAAGATATGCAATCCGCATTGATAGACGTTCAGTTACTTGGTAGCCCTGCCCAAGCAGAAAGAATAGAACTCTACGTAAAAAACGTGATGAAGGAAAAACGACAGGTTTGGGACGACTTCGATAATATCGTTGATGATTTACGTAATGATCTTCGTGAGGAATTAGGGTTACCCGAGATCAAAGGTAAAGTGTGGTGGATTCGTATAGAAAAAGCACAAGAGGCGACTAACCAATCATCGCAGCCGATGCCACCAGGAAAATAGAGACACATTCTATATTTCTTGATAATTGTTTCTTCAAATCTGCTATCTTACCACTCAGTTTTTTATCAGCATCAGCACACGTAGGATGGGTCACGCCCCAGCAGACCCATCTTCATTTATTTTGTTGGGTGCGCTTCGCTCCACAGAACAAACCATTGATTTCGCTATCCAAAGAAAACGTGTTATTCAACAGAGTCATATATGCTATAAATCGCCAAATTTATGCAACTGATTTCAGCACTGCAGATAGGACACCTTTATCAATAACAACCTTGATATACCATCCATCCCTGAACATGCCTGCATTTAACACAATGGTATCGCCTATTTTGTCCTTGCCTCTGGATTCGTGAATATGGCCCGATATATGCAGACATGAACGAGGTCGACCCAATACAGTGGTCCTT
>MHZD01000210.1 GCA_001828645.1 Planctomycetes bacterium RIFOXYC2_FULL_41_27
TTGATTATCCCATTGGTTGTACGGATTCATACTATAACAAGCTATGAAATAAAGCAAGTTTTACTTGAAATTGACTTATAAATTTGTTATTTTGTGCATCGACTATTTACTTAACCTAATGATAATTACCTACTTAATATTTAGGAAGATAGCTGTAATTGACACACCTATGTAATTGTTGAGGGTTTCTGAAGCATGAGAAATTTCTTATCTAACTTTTTAGAACGATTAGAAACACGTATCTATAAATTCCATGGAAATGGGAATGGGAACGGAAATGGGAAATACCCGGTTACCGAACTGCCCAGGCATGAATTAAGATTTGAAAGCATTCCTGTGAGGACTGGCATAGATACTCATTTATTAGCCAAAAATCCATTGGATAGCGCCATAAACAGTGCACAACAATATCTGCTCAGCAATCAAAACCATTCCGATGGACACTGGGTAGGAATTTTAGAGGCAGATACAACCGTAACATCAGACTACATCATGCTCATGCACTTTCTCGGAAAGGTAGATCATGAGAAGCAAAGAAAGGCTGTGAACCTCCTCCTTGAACATCAACTTCCTGGCGGCGGTTGGAATATTTATTATGGAGGACCCAGTGAAATTAGCGCCTCGGTAAAGGCCTATTTTGCCTTGAAATTGGCCGGATATTCTGCCGATGAACTCTTTATGCAGAAGGCAAAGAAGTGCATTCTTGATATGGGCGGCATAATGAAGACCAACTGCTTTACCAAGATTTACCTTGCTATGTTTGGACAGGTTGACTGGCAAGCG
>MHZD01000211.1 GCA_001828645.1 Planctomycetes bacterium RIFOXYC2_FULL_41_27
ATTAATCGGGCATTTCTTGTCGGTCATGGCAATATCAGGGCATGTACAATTGAATATGAAAATAGAAATCCTAAACAGCATGAACTGCTTCAAATGGATAAAGATTTAAGGGAATCTATGGAGGCAGGGGCATTTGGCATGTCTAGTGGTTTGATCTACCCACCGGGTTGTTACGCATCAACAAATGAGATTGCGGAAATGTGCAAAATAATTGAAAACTATGGTGGTTTTTATGCAACCCATATCCGTAATGAAGGAGACAAACTTGAAGATGCGCTTACTGAGGCGATTGAAATATCAAGACTTTCCGGAGTCAGGCTGCAAGTATCCCACCTTAAAACATCGGGAAGCCGCAATTGGTATAAGGTCAAAAACATTAAAACAATAATTGATCGCGCTATCGACGAAGGCATCGACATTACCTGCGACCGTTATCCCTATATCGCAGCTGCAACCGATCTGGATGTAATACTGCCCAATTGGGTTTACGAGGGCGGCGTTGCTGACCAAATAAACAGGTTAAAAGATACAAACATGCGGCAACAAATTGCAAAAGAGGTATCTCAGTCAGAAAATAATGACTTCTGGAATGGGATAATGATTTCATCTGTCTATTACGATAAAAACAAGTGGATGGAAGGGAAGACAATTACAGAGATTTCTAAGGAATTGAACAAGCCGCCTATTGAGACAGTTTTTGATTTGCTCATAGAAGAAGAGACACGGGTAGATATTTTTTTGTTTAGCATGTGCGAAGAAAATTTGGAAAAGATATTGGGTTGGGATTTTGTCTTTGTCGGTTCTGATAGTTCCATGCGCGCTAACCAGGGAATACTGAAAGAAGGGAAACCCCACCCACGGAGTTATGGAACTTTTTCGCGTATTTTAGGAAGATTTTACAGAGAAAAGAAACTCCTCTCATTAGAAAAGGCCATTCAGAAGATGACCGGACTTCCTGCACAAAAAATCGGATTGGATAAGAGAGGCTTGATAAAAACTGGGTATTTTGCAGATATTACTATTTTTGACCCTGAGAAA
>MHZD01000212.1:0-1001 GCA_001828645.1 Planctomycetes bacterium RIFOXYC2_FULL_41_27
CCCGATGACAAAAAAACCTTTAAAAATACCTATACCCTCTTGCAAAGATTGTGTAAAAAAGGAGATAATAAACTTTAAATAAATTATGAATATATCATGAACAGACTTAGACAGGATTAACTGGGTAGTATAGAAATTTTCATTTTATTTATGCGGATGATATGGCATAAGTGATGAAAAATCCCCCTTAGTAAAGGGGGCAAGGGGGTTGTAAACTTGTCCTCGTGAAAACGGGGATAGCCTAGAAAAAACACAACCCCCTTCATCCCCTCCTTGCGAAGGAGGGGAAAGAGGGGTGGTTATAAGTTCATTTACATTTTGTACAGGTATTTAGTACATCCTGCTTTATCCCGTAAATCCTGTCAAAAAAGAAAATTCGTAAACATCATGGAGGAACGATTGTGCCTACTTATAAATTCGTGGCAAAAGATTTAATGACGGAAAAGGTGGTCTGTGTCCATCCGGATACACCAATCCATACACTCATAAAAATCCTGATCAAAAACCATATTAACGGTGCACCGGTCGTCAATAAAGAAGGAAAACTTGTTGGTGTCGTCTCAAAGACTGATATTGTTGAGTATGAAGAAAAAACAAGTAAAAAACAATGTCAGAGTAGCAAAAAATCATTTTATAGCGACACCAATGGTAAACTTAAAAAAGCCTTCGATAAAATATCAAAAGTAAAAACCTTTGGGAAAACCATGGTAAAAAACATCATGACTTCCCGTATCATTACCGCACAGTCGGATGATACGATAGACCGCCTTGCTAAGATTATGTTTGATAAGAAGGTACACAGAGTTATCATTCAGGATAAGGGAAGCGTTGTTGGTATTGTAAGCACGCTTGATATACTTCATGCTGTAAGCACTATGGGCTATGGAAGCAGCGCCTTTGTTACGGAAGAGGCAATCATTAATTTACAAGAACGTTTAGAGTCAGCAGAAAAGTCCATCCAATCCCTGCGTGATATTTTAAGTAAAATCCATGGCGAGGAA
>MHZD01000212.1:1069-1202 GCA_001828645.1 Planctomycetes bacterium RIFOXYC2_FULL_41_27
ACTGCCCTGATCATACAGGGACTGTCTCATATATTGCAGGTAACATGGAAATGGGTGTTGCAATTGAGATTATCAGGAAATAGTCATAGGGATTCATTGCGGCGAGGTTACCGCATCCGCTGGATTTTCATGT
>MHZD01000213.1 GCA_001828645.1 Planctomycetes bacterium RIFOXYC2_FULL_41_27
TGATGAATATTCCCCTATCTGAAGTCGACAAGGTAGCTAAACTTATCCCTAATACGCTCAATATAACCTTGAAACAGGCTTTAGAACAGGAACCTGCGTTAAAGGCGCTGTATGATAATGAAAAACATATCCATGAATTGTTTGACATTTCTAAAAAGTTAGAGGGATTATGCCGCCATGCATCTGTGCATGCAGCCGGGATTGTAATTTCAGATGAACCGCTAACGGAATACGTCCCCCTGGCTAAAAGCGGAGACGTGGTCACAACACAATTCTATGATGAGATATTGGTAGATAAGATTGGGCTGTTAAAGGCTGATTTCCTTGGCGTTCGGAAGTTAACGGTCATCGATAAGGCGCTCAAATTGATTCGTGAAACCACAGGAAACGATATCGACCTTACGAAAATCCCTATGGATGATAAAGCGACGTATGAACTGCTATCCCGCGGGGATGTGAAAGGTGTTTTCCAGGTAGAAACCAGCCGCGGGTTCAAAGAATTGTTGAAAAAACTAAAACCCGATAAATTTGCAGATATCTTACCATTAGTAGCGCTTTACAGGCCGGGTCCGCTGCAGAGCGGGATGGTAGACTCCTTTATTAATAGAAAACACGGAAGAGAGGAGGCAGCCTACCTTCATCCTTTGCTTGAACCTATACTGAAAGAGACCTACGGGGTGATTTTGTATCAGGAACAGGTCATGCGCATAGCCAACCGTCTGGCAGGGTTTTCCCTGAACCAGGCCGATAACCTCCGTAAGGCGATGGGAAAGAAGAAACCGGAGATCATGGCAAAATTCAAAGACCAGTTTATGAACGGCGCCGTGGCAAACGGCATCCCTAAAGAAACCGCTCAAAGTATATTTGAGCTAATGGAATACTTTGCAGGATATGGATTCAATAAATCTCATTCTGCTGCGTATGCTGTGATTACTTACCAAACGGCCTATCTGAAGGCAAATTATTCCGTTCAGTACATGGTCGCACAGTTAAGTTGCGAAAAAGAAAATACGGATAAGATCGTGGAGTATATTGAGGATTGCCGCCGCATGGGTATCGAGGTCATTCCGCCCAATATTAATGAAAGTTACAACGACTTTACCATTGCAGATGGAAACAAGATACGGTTTGGGCTTGGGGCCATAAAGAATGTCGGCGATAAGGCCATCGAGTCCATACTCCAGGCCAGAGGCACTGGGGAGCGATTCACCTCGATTCTGGATGTGTGCAAACGGGTTGATATGCGTGTCGTCAACAAACAGGTAATCGAGAGCCTGATCAAATCAGGAAGCTTCGACTTGCTTCATGATAATCGCGCACGACTCCTTGCAGGACTCGATACCGCCATGCAGATGGGCAGTATCGCGAATAAAGACAGACGCACAGGCCAGAAATCCTTATTTGACATGGGCAGCGAAATAGAAACGATCGGAAAAGGGGATTCCGAAACAGATGCCGATGCAAAATGGTCTGAAAAGGAAATGCGTCAGGCAGAAAAAGAAAGCCTGGGCTTCTATTTTAGTTCACACCCCTTGACTGACTGTAAGGAAAAGATTAAACAGTTATCCACAGTATCTTCCCTAGAGATCTCTGAACGTGCTGAAGGGGAGGATGTGGTTATAGGAGGTATTATTACCAACCTCAGGCAGACCACCACCAAACGGGGCGATCCTATGCTGTATATCACCCTTGAAGACATGAAGGGCGGGGCCGAATGTCTTGCCTTCAGTAAGGAAATAAAGGCGTATCAGCCGCTCCTGAATGTGGACGAGATTGTTTTTATAAAGGGTCAGGTAGGTTTCCAAAGCACCGTCCCCACTTTGCGGATAAAGGAAGTTATTGCTGAAAAGGACGCCCTGAAACGACTAGCTAAATGCATAACCATTCGGCTCGATGCCTCTCAATTCGAGGAGACAAAATTAACTCAACTCAAGGAAATCATAAAGAAACACTGCGGCAAATGCCCCCTTTTCTTTGAAATCAGCACACCCGAACAGGGCATCACCCAAATCAGGACCTCCAGTCAATATTTTGTGTCAGTAACGGAAGCCTTTTTGTCTCGTATACGCGAACTCTTCGGCACGGAGTCATGCCGGATTAATCAATCAGAACTGCTTGCAATGGTTTAAAAGGTTCTGATTGGTTATGCTTGGCGTTTTTTTGAATGAGATGGTCTTTGGAAGTCAAAGGCATAATGAAATCAAACAATTGCAGTCGGACACGGATAAACGCTGATTTACACTGATTTTTCAACGACATAAAGAATCACAGGTAATTACCTATTGGGTGAGTTAAACAAAAGAATTAAGTCATTATTTTATCTGCGCTTATCTGCGTTAATCTGTGTCCCATTGCAGAATTTAGGTAATATTATATTGAAAATATCTCCAAATATTCAGTGTGATGCTGCTGATTTTTGGCTGGTATACGCTATATCAAACGAAATATGCAGAAATTTGCAGAATAAAGAAAAAATAAAATGTTAGACTTCTAAAAATCAATTAGTATGCTATACTATTTCAATGAAACCAACAGTTTATATCGAAACCAGCGTTGTAAGTTATTTTACAGCGAAACCAAGTCGAGATTTGATAGTTGCTGCACATCAGCAGATTACAAATGATTGGTGGGAGAATGCATTACCTAATGATTGAAGAAATTAATGCAAGGCAAGGAATCAGAACGCCAATAATTTGTACTCCGGAAGAACTTATGGAGGGATAACATGGAACAAGAACCCATCCTAAAAGAAATTCGTAGAATCAGACATGAGATTGAAGCAGAGTGCCAGAACGATCCTCAGAAATACTACGAACATATTCAACAGGTACAAAAACAATACGGCAATCGGTTAGTTCGTTTTAAACCTAAGCCAGCGGTGAAATTGGCTAAAGTAGAATAAAGAAGTCTAAACAGTCAGTGCATTGAAATCAAACCAAGAGGTTCAGGCCTTCATTATTCAATATTTTATCATTTGGCAATTGAATATAAGATGACACTCTATTGCCTTTCTGGCATACGCTATATCAAACGAAATATGCAGAAATTTGCAGAATAAAGATAAAAATAAATGTTAGGTGTATAATATAAAAACGGCAAAATGGAATTTATAACATGAAACTACCGCATCCAATACAATATCAGGGAAGCAAAAGAAGCCTTGCATCAGTCATTCTCCGCTACTTTCCTAATAAATTCCCAAGACTTGTTGAACCCTTTTCCGGCTCAGCGGCAATTTCAATAGCATGCGCTGCAAGAGGAAAGGCTAACTCATATTGGATAAATGACTTAAACAAGCCCCTTGCTGAATTGCTTGGCTTAATTATTAACCACCCTGTAGAAATAGCCAATTATTACGAAACAATTTGGAATCAACAGCATGATGATCCAATAGAACATTATTATCGTGTGAGGGAAGATTTCAACCGAACAGGAGACCCCAGATTATTCCTTTATTTGCTTGCGCGTTGTGCAAAAGGTTCCGTGCGATACAATACTGAAGGACTGTTTAATCAGAGCCCCGACAAGAGGCGTCACGGTACACGTCCCGAAACAATGAGAGATAATATTTTTGGTGTTTCTACCCTATTGAAAGGGAAATCTGTAATATCATCACTTGACTACAAAGATGTTCTATCAAATGTCAATGAGGATGATGTTGTTTATATGGACCCTCCTTATCAGGGAGTATGCGGCGATAGAGATTCGCGCTATTTTTCAGGTATATCTTATGAGGAGTTTTTAGCAGCATTATCAGAATTAAATGTCCGTCAGATCCGTTATGCAGTCAGCTACGATGGGAGGACAGGCAATAAGACCTTTGGCAATCGCCTACCTGAGAGCCTTTCACTTACCCTAATTGAGTTAGAAGCAGGCCGCTCCTCTCAGGCAACTTTGCTTGGACGCGATGCTGTTACCGTTGAATCTTTATATTTATCATCACGCTTAGCCATCGAGGTTAAAGCTTCACCGTATTTCCACAGAAAACGGGAAACAAAACAACTTGTACTGATGGAGACCAGAAGACGTTATGCCGCAAAAATATCCAAAAGAATTCCTTGATCTTTGCAGGACTGTTACCGCGAAACGTCCCAAGACGGTTATTGACCATATTTTAAAGCATGGGTATATCACAACAGAAGAATTGAAAGAAAAATACGGGTATAACCACCCTCCAAGAGCGGTTCGAGATGCGCGAGAGCATGGTATTCCACTTGAGACTTTTCGTGTAACAGGTTCTGACGGCAGGAAAATTGCGGCATATCGCTTTGGGGATGTAAGGAAGAAAAGGTTCAGGAAGTTGTCCGGGCGAACTGGTCTTTCCAAGAAAATTAAAGAATATCTCATCGAGAAATATGGTTGTAAATGCTTTATCTATCTTGAAGATATGGATGAAGGCGAGCTTCAGATAGACCACCGCGTGCCTTACGAGGTTGGTGGTGACGGTGAAAGCGTCGAACAAAATCCAGATGATTTCATGTTGCTTTCCGGTTCTGCAAATCGTGCAAAGTCTTGGTCATGCGAACACTGCGAAAATTGGCAGACACTGAAAAAGAAGGAAGTTTGTCTTTCTTGTTACTGGGCATATCCCGAAGAGTACTTTCATGTTGCAATGCGACAGGTTAGACGGCTTGATTTGATATGGCAAGGCAAGGAAGTAGAACAATACGAAAAACTGGAAATTGATGCTAAAGACTCAGGGCAGACAATTCCTGAATTTGTAAAAGAACTTATCGAAAAAGCCATTGAAAGAAAGAACACCTAACAAGTCGCTCAAGGCGGACGTGGCATAAAGCTGCCACGCCGCTTAGCTCAAACGTTACACTCCGATTAAATTAAAACTGATAAATACAAATGGCAGTTCCAAATTATCAAACAAATATGCTTCCTTCCTGAAAATTTGCTGCGATCTATAAGACCATTTGCAGTGGGAGTCTATTGGTAATTTCGCCGGGCATTTTAAATTTCCAGAAGCTACTCTGCAAGGTTAAAAGCCTTGCCCTGCATTTCTCTTCCGGCTCGTTGGATTACGGTACTTCTGACACCTTTACTTTTATATCGTATCCGAGCCTGTGAAGATAATCGTAACAATCGTCCCAGCTAAGTCCGAATTCACGCACGTCTGCAAGCCCTATCCTGGCAAGAATATCTCGTAAAAGTTCAAAATGCTCATCTTCAAAGTTAGCGTCAACGATCATATCCTCTGTCCCGTCTTGTTAAAAAAAGTGGATGGTGGAAAAATTTTCAAACCGAGTTTATGGCTTTGGGAGTGAAATGACCATTTAAAAGTGTTTGACCTGCCTAATTTATTCTGTTAAAATCCTGTGTAAGAAGGAGAAAGGGTGAAGGGGGAGAAGGAAAAATATAATTTTAAGAAACTTCTCCGTTTCTCCCTTTCTCCTTAATCTTTTTTATATTTTTCCTGTGTACTTAATTTTGTTAATTACCCTGTTTTTGGAAAAAGACGAACTTATGGCAGATGAACTTACGTATGCACTCATTACCCCTTACAGCCTTTTAAAAAGCCGTACCGGCGGTATCCTGGGACGATTGCTTTCATTGACGAACCTTGAAATTATCGGGGCAACCATGTTTGCGCCGAGTGATGCCTTCGTGGATAAATATTGCGCAACCATTGAAGAACAGGATATCAAACCCGCCTGGAAAAAGGTCATGATTAACTACATCAATACCAACTTTCGCAAGCAAAATAAATTTGGGATTACCAACCGAACGGTACTCCTTTTCTTTAAAGGACCTCAGGCTATCGAAAAGTTAAAGGACGATGTTATTGGGCCTATCACCAGTTTCCAGGGACACACCATTCGCGGCAGTTTTGGAGATTTTGTAGAAAGTTCTGATGGTAAAGTCGAATATTTTGAGCCATCCGTGTTGTCCTCGGCAGACTCAGTCGTCAACGATAAACAACTCGCCTTGCTTGCTGAATATCTGCCAAATGACGGGGGAGTCCTGGAAGATATTGTTAAATTTCCCGAAGGGGTCAAGGCTGAAACCACGTTAGTTATTCTGAAACCCTTTGAAGAACAAAGTCCATTGCCAGGAAATATCATCGATATGTTTTCAAGAACCGGCCTGTATATTGTTGGATTAAAGCTCTTGAGGATGAGTATTGCCCAGGCTGAGGAGTTTTACGGCCCATTAATAAACATCTTTCGGGAGAAATTAAAGCCCAAGCCAGAAAAGATCGCGGAGAAACTCAAAGAAACCTTTAAATCTGCCTTTTCATTCGAAGTCCCAGGCGCAATCATTAATACCCATGCAGAACAACTGTCGGATCAATTAAAAGATATAAATGCACGGCATGAATTTAATAAGATCGTACAGTATATGACAGGACTAGACCCTGCAAAAGCGTCATCCACCGATAAGAAGAAGCCTGGCACTGCGCGCTGCCTTGCCCTGCTGTACCGCGGGCCGGATGCGATTTCTAAAATCAGAAATATCCTGGGCCCTACCGATTCGAAGAAGGGCGAGCCTGGCAAAGTTCGGAGGATTTATGGAGAAGACATCATGAAGAATGCCGCTCACGCCTCTGATGCAGTAGAGAATGCGGAAAGAGAACGAAAGATTATCGGACTGTTTGATAATAAAGGCCCCTGCGAACTAAAGGATTTGATCGAAGATTACTTAAAGAAAAGGTAGAAAGTGAGGCATGCGTATCCAAAAGATAAATGTAGGGCCTTTGCAGGTATGCTGTTATATTGTTACGGGGAATGTTTCTTCGGAGGCAATGATTATCGACCCGGGCGCAGACGCGGAAACCATTATCGC
>MHZD01000214.1:0-1083 GCA_001828645.1 Planctomycetes bacterium RIFOXYC2_FULL_41_27
TCGATGCGTACACGCACCGTATCGGACGCACAGGCCGTGCTGCCAAAACCGGCGATGCATTCACCCTCACCACACAAAATGATAACGCCATGGTGCGCGCTATCGAGAATACACTTGGCATGAAGCTTGAGCGCCGCAAGTTAGAAGGCTTTGATTACTCTTCACCTCCAGCGCACAGCACATCTGCTGTTCCACTCCAACAATCACAACGTCACCACAGACGAACTGGAGCAAAAAGGGCAGGATCGCACATGTCATCAGATTCGAAACCACGATATAATAGAACAAGTTCGAAACCTTTTGGCAAGCGACGTTCTTCACACGCAGCGTATTCGTCAGGTTCGTCAGCTCGGAAACCGCACAGTTCGCATAATTAGTCACGTAGAGGCGCAAATGTAATGCGCCTCTACAAATAAACCACAATACCCGGTTCTATTTGGCTTTTCCTCGCAAGCGTATTTGAAAATATGGAAAAGTTTTGTAATGGTTTAAGGAAGTGGGCGTTATAAACAGCTCGTCAGCTTACCAAATAACGTAAGGTCTGTTACTTCATGTATCACAACACCTGCTAATTTCCCTCCCAAGTCTTGTGAACCGTTGAAAACAACGATATGGTTTTGCCGAGTCCGACCCGATAACCTATTCGGGTCTGACTTGCTTGCTCCTTCGACAAGCACCTGCATTTCCTTACCGATGATCTTCTTATTCTCTTCTAGGCTAATTTGTTTTTGTAATTCCAGCAGCTTCATATTTCTTGCCCTTTTCGTCTTATCGGGTACATCGTCCTTCAACTCTGCCGCCTTTGTTCCTGTGCGCGGTGAATACTTGAATATAAAACAGTTCTGAAAACGGATGTCTTCCATTAACTGTACCGTTTCCTGAAAATCTTCTTCCGTCTCGCCCGGAAAGCCTACAATAAAATCACTGGCAACCGTAAGGTGAGGAATCAATTCCCTTGCATAAGATATCAAATCACGGTAATAACCTGCCGTATAACCACGACGCATCCTTTTCAAAACCTCGTCAGAGCCTGATTGAACAGGCATGTGCAGGTATTCACACACCTTTTCAAGACGGCTCATG
>MHZD01000214.1:1126-1358 GCA_001828645.1 Planctomycetes bacterium RIFOXYC2_FULL_41_27
CAAACCTGATCCTGTCAAGTCCGTCTAATTCATTTAATTCCGAGAGCAGATTCCCCAGTGTAACGTTTCCATCCAAACCTTTCCCGTAAGAATTGATATTCTGCCCTAAAAGTGTCACCTCTTTACAGCCGTTCGATACGAGAGATTGCACCTCCTCTTTTATATCTGCGATTGTCCGGCTGATCTCCCGCCCGCGCACATAGGGAACGATACAATAGGAACAATAGTTATC
>MHZD01000214.1:1556-1688 GCA_001828645.1 Planctomycetes bacterium RIFOXYC2_FULL_41_27
AGCTTCGCCGTCTTTTTGTGCCATACATCCAAGGACTCCTACAATAACTTCAGGATGCCTCTTCTTCAGCGTTTTGAGAGCCCCCAAGTGAGAATACACCTTGTCTTCTGCATGCTGGCGTACGCTGCAGGT
>MHZD01000214.1:1829-2020 GCA_001828645.1 Planctomycetes bacterium RIFOXYC2_FULL_41_27
GTTATTTGTTAAATCTACTGAATTAATCATATTACTGTTTTCTTAACTGGTTTGTCACACAACTATAGTGGATGACACAAGTACGTGTCATTCCTATGGAAGCAGGAATCCACTCTTTTGAATAGTTCCCCGCTTTCGCAGGGACGGCGTCTGGATTCACACTGGAATTTTTCTTGGCAATCGCGCGAATA
>MHZD01000214.1:2092-10603 GCA_001828645.1 Planctomycetes bacterium RIFOXYC2_FULL_41_27
AAAAAGCGGACAAGCCTATGATCCTTCTGCGCTAAATCATAAGCGACCTTTTCATCGCCGAACTCATCACACAAGCGTTTAAGCTCATCCTCAAATACGTCGGATATACGCTTTACAAAAATAAGCGGCAAAATGTAATCCTTAAACTTCGGCGCATCCACCGCCCCGCGAATACTGCACGCCGCAGCCCAAAGCCAGGACTCAAGTGTTTTTATATCAAGCATTATCTACCTCTTTTTTAACATCTTCGACTTTATCAGCGATTAGAGACTTGCCACCATGGCAATTGGTCAGCAGACTGCTGACCAATTGTGCGGTCAGGGCATTCTTGTGCAAAAAACCGCATATATTTAAGATTCGAAGCGGATAAACCTTTCATATCAGGGAATGCCTCCCGCAGATCCGCCGAAAGCCGATCAATCACCTTAGCGCCCCACCCCTGCCGGTTCTGACGGTCCAATATTTCACGCCCAATCTCATGGTACAATTTGATCTGTTCGGCATTCGCGGCAAGCAGAGCCTTCTGGCGAGCACCGGCAATTCTCTTTTTAAGAGAAACAACCCATACGGCATAATCTTCCGGCAATACTGCCGGTTTTCTGCGTATAGATTTTTCTTTGCTCATATCTTAAACCCCATCCTTGGCAAGTGGATATTTACCTTCATGGAACTGTATAATTGACTTTTCTTTATTGCCATTACTTATTTGTCCTTGCTTTAACAAACTCCTGTAAGTTCTAGAGTCGTTTCTTTAAATCTTTTGCTTTATTTTGAATCAAAGCCCTCACAGAAGCTTCTCTGTTTTTTTTATCCTTTTTCATATCAGAGCTTCCAGTATTGGCTTTATAATGCTATCTACACGACAAATTTTAGCGTATTCCATGATTTCTTTTGGTTTTATACCTTTTTCTGCAACAGCAACTTTGAGGGCGGCTCTCGCTACATCGACACCTATTCTATTGCGGAATTTGAAACAATCGGCAATCGTCCTGGCAAGGCTATAAACTTTGATCTGGCAACCTTCAACTTCGTGTTTTTCAATCCCTGTTTTCCATGCTTTGGACGCAAAGCGGTAAAATTTGACTGGGGGGTATTTAATTCTATTGGCGTGTGTACCTTGTGGAATAGCTAGATCCACATATTTAGGAATTTCATTTGTTGCTTCATAAAAAGAAAGGGCGGAAAGAAGGCAAATAACACCCTTCGGAGCCTGAAGCGATGCAATAACAAGATCAGGGTGAGAACCAGGATCGTAATCAGATATACGATAAAGACCCCGGGCAATCTTTTCAACCTTCCCCTCTTTTTCAAGAGCGCTGAGCGAATCAGGATGAAATCCAGCCCCTAGAATAACGGAAAACCGCGCTACCCCGCCATGATGCTGAAAAAAACTCATTAGTTCGTGTGCTCGTGTCTGCATTCAACCTCGCGTATAGATTATTAATACTTGTTAACATGTATATATAATTTATACGATTATGTCAATGATTTTTACGAGGGAGAACATGAGTCAATTCTTGTTTGTAGTAAGATTTTAATTTTAACTGACGTTGTAATGTAATCCAAGTGTTTTTTAGTATCACTACAATGAAAGATTAAAAGGCTGCTATCTATAAAGATTTTTGTAAAAAGATATTTTAAGTATAAACATCAGTTAACTTTTGATTTTAAAGACGTTTTTTGTATAATGCGTAAATGATGTCTTATCGGAACGAGTTGAAGTTATAACCGCCCCTCTTTCCCCTCCTTCGAAAGGCGGGGAAGATGGGTGGTTAGTTTAGTTGTGGCTATCAGCGCTATGGATGTAAAAAAGAATCTAAACAATCGCACCTATAAACTCTTGATCATCATATTCGCAGTTGCCATTGTGGGATTTTCCGTTCTCCCTGTCTGCAACTATTTTCGTAGTCACACCCATGATCATACGAAGGACTACGGTAGATACTATCAAATCGGACAGACTGCACTTCATCATGGCGACATTTACATAAAAGGTGGAGATGAAATGTTCCAGTTTATGTATCCGCCCCCTGCGGCTGTCTGTTTCGCTTTTCTGAGTGCATTAGGACTATTACCATTCATCGGAACTCTTGTGCTTGTAAATTCAGCCGCATGGGTTTCAAGTGTCTTTTTGTCTGTATATCTCACCACAGGAAAGGCATTGCGACAACATTCGCTCCTGTACCTGATACCAACCGCCTGTTGCGCACCTTACATCTGGGACATTTACCTGTTGGGACAACCCAATTTATTACTACTTGCATGCATGTTGGGAGCATTCACCTGCCTTCAACTGAAGAAGGAATGGTGTGCGGGAGCATTGATTGCAGCGGCAGTGTCAATCAAAGCGTTCCCAATCCTTTCCATTGCATATTTAGTGTATCGCCGGCATTGGAAAGCAACGCTGTTTACGCTTGCGTTCATGTTCTTTTTTCTCGTGCTTTTGCCTGCTCCATTACGAGGATTTCAGCGCAATCTGCAGGATCTCAAAACCTGGAGTGAAGGCATGGTATTCCATTATGATGCCAATTCGATTGCCCAACGTCCCAGCCGCGGGTACAGTTGGGAAAATCAATCGCTGATCGCTGTTGCCAATCGACTCCTGAGACCTGTGGATGCTTTCCGGGATAAAAATAAGCCCCGCTATGTAAATTTAGTAAACCTTGAATTTAAGTACGTCAATAGTATCATTGTAATTATTGGCCTCGGTTTTTGCCTCTTTTACATCATTTCAATGCCTCGCTATACTCGGCGAACGATGCTCTCTAATTCTATCGAGTATGCCATGCTGTTACTGTTAATCCTGCTCTTTACACCGCTTTCGTTTACCTATTTTTATGTCTGGCTCTTGTATCCGCTCATGGTCGTCTTAAATATCCTGTTAACTACACCGTTTCCATCCCGGGAATGGAATAAGACATTAACCTGGTTTATGGTCTGTTTGCTTCTCCTCTGTTTTACGTTACCAGTACCCGGCTTCAATCGTCTGGGAGCACTGGGCAATACCTTTTGGGCGTGTGTTTTATTATTGGTTGGGCTCGGCTGGAAGCTGCGGAAACTGAAAAACCATCGAGATTTTCATGACGCAGCATTGCCGCAACCAAATGACCCCCTCTCTTTCCCTCCTTCGCAAGGGGGAGACACAAGGGGGTGTAAAAAAACTTTCCAAAACTTGTCCTCATGAAAATGGGGGAAAAAAGTTTTTACAAGGTAATACTATAGTAAGATGAGCTTAACACCCTCTATCAACAACACGCGGACAATAGCAGCCTGTATCATACTGTTTACGGCATTTCTCTTCCTGTTCAATACAGGAAAAAGGGACTTATGGGCGCCTGATGAGCCTCGTTATGCGCAAGTCTCGAAAGAAATGCGGGACAGCGGCAACTTTATTGTTCCTCATTTAAACAGCGAACCATATCCTGATAAACCCCCGCTTTTATTCTGGCTCATTAATTTGTTTTCGATTCCCTTTGGAAAGATTACGGCGGTGTCTTCCCGCCTGCCTTCCGCCTTCGCAGGCATCGGCTGCTGTCTGGCAATATTTTATCTCGGCAAAAGTTTATACCATAATACGCGAATCGCTTTACTGGCATCACTCTTCCTTGCCACCAGTTCAAAGTTCCTGTGGATGGCGCATCGCGTGGCCTTTGACGTCCTCCTCACTTTTTTCGTTACGATGGCGATACTCTGTTTCTATAAAGGATACGCAGCACGGCATAATCACAGCCCGATTACTCCCCCTATTCCCCCATCTTTTCAAGGGAAGGATGAAGGTAAAGTAAAAAAACAAGAACGGCGATATTACATCCTCTTTTACATTTTCATGGCGCTGGGGGTGCTTACAAAAGGACCTGTAGGCTTCATCATTCCATTTTGCATTGTATTAACCTATCTCATCTTGAAAAAGGATATTCGGGTCTTAAAGGAAACTCGTCCCTGGATAGGCGGGGCAATATTTCTCTTTATAGTATTTACCTGGGTCTATCTGGCGAGTATTTACGGCGGCAAGGAATATACTTACCAGATTCTTTTCAAGCAGAATGTCGGTAGATTTGCCAGTTCGTTTGCCCACAAACGTCCATTTTATTATTATTTCATAAATTTTCCTGTCAATTTTATACCGTGGAGTCTCTTTATCCCGGGTATCGCTATATACCTGTTTTCCAAAGAAGGACGGGCAAAGATACAAAATATCTTGATGCCTGTCATTTGGTTTGCGGTAGTTTTCATTTTCTTTTCGATTGTGTCTGGGAAAAGAGATATTTACGTCCTTCCTCTCTATCCTGCTGCAGCCCTGATTACAGCATGGTTTTTGAATGAATTTGTTGAGCAATTCCGTGAAAAACATTTTAAAAGAATAGGCTATTATCCGTGTTATATTCTGTGTGGAATTTCACTTGCACTCAGTATTCTTTTACCGATAGTGGTATATAAACTCTTTCCACAGTATACATCTTCAACAATTCCATTTGTGGCAATTCTCCTGATCGGTGGCCTTATGATGTCGAGGTTCGCAAGGCATGGCAGGATAATTCCTTTTCTCTTCACGCTTATTTTTGTTGTATTTTTCGCTTTTAATATCGGCACCTTGAAGGCTATTCCGATTCTGAATCAATATAAATCCGCCAAAGAAATCTGCGACAAGGCAAATTCTGTGATGAAGCCCGGTGAAAAATTGGCCATGTACAATTTTTTCAGAGACCCTTATCTGTTTTATACCAATAAAAATCATATAGAGGCACTATGCGGGATAGATGAACTGAGACGATTCCTGAATTCGAATGAACGTGTGTTTCTTTTCATACAGGAGAAAGATTTCAAAGAAGCTTCAAAATTACTTGAAATGCCAATGTTTGTCCTCGAAAAGGATTCCGTAGGTCATCGAGATATCCTTTTTATTTCAAACAAGAAAGTGTCTGAAATTTAAAACCCCTTACGAAGTCGTTTTCCCAAGTGTTGCACTTCAATATTGAATGTGCCATTTCCTAACCAGATAGAATTGTAATAATTACAAATATGCCATGTAAAAATTATTTTTACATTTTCAGCAAAATATTTTTTAACGAATAAGACTTGTCCTCATGAAAATGGGGAGAAGTAATCACACAGAGACACGAAGCCGCAAAGAATGATGAAGGATGGAAATATCAAGAATAATTCTTGTCCTCGTGAAAACGGGGAAATGGGGATATACCATAAATCTTTGTGTCTTGGTGGCTTTGTGTGAGGAAACAGAAGGACTTTCTTTTCCGACTCGTTCGGGTTAGGAATTTTCATTTTATTTATGCTATTACAAATCATATTGTTCATTGCAGGTCTTGCAGGTCTTTACTTTGGGGCAGAATGGCTCGTAAAAGGGGCTTCCAGATTCGCCAGTTCTTTCAATATCAAACCCGTAGTTATAGGTCTTACCATAGTTGCATTTGGCACCTCAACTCCAGAGCTAGTTACCAGTGTAATTGCCAGTATTAAGCATTCAAGCGATATTGCCATGGGAAATGTCATTGGAAGCAACATTGCCAATATTGGTCTCATATTGGGACTCTCTGCCGTTGTTCGACCCCTGAAAATTGACATGAAACTTATTTATCGTGAGATGCCGATTGTAGTGGGTATTTCCATGCTTTTATACTTTATGGGATGGAACGGCGCTCTGAGCCGCCTGGAAGGGAGCATTCTTCTTATCGGGATTCTGGCTTACACCTGTTATGTATACCGGATAGCCTTGAGGGAATCCAGGACAATTGAACAGGAATATGAGGAATTTGAGGAGTTTATAGCAGCACGGGATAAAAACATCTTTAAGGATATAGTTTTTATCGTAATTGGTCTTGGGGCGCTTGTCGGAGGCGCACACCTGCTGGTTCATTCGGCCATATATTTCGCAAGGGTTATGGGAATCAGTGAGCTTGTTATAGGGCTTACCGTTATTGCCGTGGGTACCTCCATTCCGGAGCTTGCCACTTCAATGGTTGCTGCCATCCGTAAGGAATCTGATATCAGCGTGGGGAATGTGCTGGGCAGCAATATCTTTAACATCCTCGCCGTTCTTGGTATTGCCGCAATAATCCAGCCCTTGCGAGTTAATAGCGCTTCTCTCCGTGTCGATATGCCCGTCATGCTCTTTTTCAGCATATTTCTCATCCCCATAATTACCTGGAAATTCGTACTTACCCGTGGGCAAGGTATACTCTTATTGATCGGGTACGGCGCTTATGTATTCTGGTTGTTCACATAATCCCCCCTTAGTCCCCCTTTACGAAAAGGGGGGAATGAGGAAGAAAAGAGTTTTCCTGAATCTATCGAAATGGATTTAGGTTTTATTTTTCCCACCGTTGCCTCATTTTCCTCCATTTCCCCTTATTTACATCTTTTTTTATTCGTGCCTATTTGTACTACTATCCATCAACTTCTTGTTTTTTATGCTCGTTTTTCAAACTGCATAACTGTAATGCATTGATTAGACGAGGCTTACGTAAAGTTTGGAGCATTGAGTTTTTTGTCATTTGTCATTTGAAATTGTTTCGTATTTTGATATTCGTATTTCGAATTTGGTTGCGGCCAAAGGCCGCGCTAGGTTTATTCGTGGTTAAATAATTATTTTAATCGGCAAAAACCGTCACAAACTCAGGTTCCACAATACTGCTGAGGATGTCACACCTGGAAATGACCCCCACGAGATTATTGTTTCTCACTACAGGCACACGAATAATATTATGTTTCATCATAAGGTCTATGATCTCGTCAACTGCAGTATTTTCTGAGACACAAATAGGATTTTTGGACATAATATCCTCAGCTTTCACCTGCTCCAGCGCTTTCCCGACTCTAATTGCCTTTAAAAGGTCAAACTCGCTTACCACCCCAACAACCATTCCTTTATCGTCCACAACAGGCAGTCCGCTGTACATGCCGGATAACAATTTTATTGCCAAATCCCTGCCAATCGTATTCTTCTTTGCTGCAGTAACAATCTTATTCATAATATCCCTGGCTACCATAACATATACCTCCTTTCAAAAAATACTATCATAAATTGCTATAAAATATTAAGCAACTATTCCCCTCATTCACAGATTATACGTGGTGAGCTCTGGCTTAATTATACGTCCAATTCGTTGTTTGTCAAACAATAACAAATGAGAAAACCCTTGATAACTCTTCTGTAAATTGATAACATAAAAAACTAATTCAAAAATAATCTCAATACCTATTTTCTAATAAAAAGGATTTGAATGTGAACCCTGTTATCATATCTACCACTATCCTGGCAGTCCGAAAGGACGGGCAGATCGCCATTGGCGGTGACGGCCAGGTTACCATGAACGCCGCCGTAGTTAAGCAGGATGCCAAAAAGATTCGAAGGCTCTATCATGACAAGGTTATTGTGGGCTTCGCAGGCTCATCAGCTGATTCATTCGCCCTGATGGAGAGGTTCGACGCCAAACTCGAACAATATCAGGGAAATGTCCTGCGCAGCGCTCATGAATTAGCCAAGGAATGGCGCACAGACAAGGTGCTAAGGCGATTGGAATCTCTGCTTATCGTTGTCGATAAACAACACTCCTTTTTGATCTCCGGCGGCGGTGACGTAATAGAGCCAGACGATGGTATAATTGGTATTGGCTCTGGCGGTTCTTATGCGATTGCAGCAGCCAGGGCATTAATAAAACATACCTCGCTGAACGCAAAAGAGATCGTGGAAGAGTCCCTCAACATTGCAGCGGACATTTGTGTGTATACCAATAAAAATATCAAGGTGGAGGAAATCAAGTAGTGAAGGAACTGACGCCGCGCAGGATCGTTGAAGAACTTGATAAATATATTATTGGTCAAAAAAATGCCAAACGTGCTGTGTCCATAGCCATTCGTAACCGATGGCGCAGACAGCAGCTTTCCGATGAATTACGTGAAGAAGTTTTACCTAAAAACATCATTATGATCGGCCCTACGGGCGTTGGGAAAACTGAGATTGCAAGACGTATGGCTGCGCTCGTCAAGGCGCCTTTTCTCAAAGTCGAAGCGTCAAAATATACCGAGGTGGGCTACCATGGCCGCGACGTGGAATCGATGATACGTGATATTACCGAAATCGGTGTAAATATGGTGAAGTCTGAGATGATCCAGAACGTTCAGGAAAAGGCCGAGAAGATGGCGGAGGAAAGACTCCTGGATTTGTTACTGCCGCCTGTGCCAAAAAGTACCGAACCGTCTAATATCGAAGCCGAAGAACAGCGTTTAAGCACACGGGAAAAATTCCGGAAAAAATTGCAAGACGGAGAACTTGCCAATCGTATGGTGGAAATTACTATCCATGAAAAACCTTATGTACTGCAAGGTATCGTGGCAGGAGTTGAAGAAATTGGCATGGATTTCCAAAACATGCTGGAAAAGGTAATTCCTCCACGCGCACAGGTGCGAAAGGTCTCTGTCGCCGAGGCAAAAAGAATATTAATACAGGAAGAGGCTGAAAAGCTCATTGATAAGGAAAAGGTCATGCATGAGGCA
>MHZD01000215.1:0-4161 GCA_001828645.1 Planctomycetes bacterium RIFOXYC2_FULL_41_27
TACCTAGCGAACCACCCAATAACAATGGTTTACCGGTAACGACACCCAGGACGGTATTGCCTTGCTGCATACTGTAAGTATCCATCATCCATGCCATTGTTTGTGAATTGGTGTAAAGATCGGGGGCGGGAATGTCTTTGTCCGGTCCTATGATTTGAACAATTTCAGTGGTGTAACGACGTGTCATGCGTTCCAGCTCGCCTTCTGACATTTCCTCTGGATTACACTGAACGCCTCCTTTAGCGCCACCGTAGGGCATGTGCATGAGTGCGCATTTCCATGTCATCAGCATGGCGAGTGCAGAAACTTCTTCAAGGTCTACATTAGGGTGATAACGAATACCGCCTTTGGAAGGGCCAAGCGTAATATCGTGTTGCACCCGATAGCCTTTGAATACCTTCGCTTTGCCAGTGTCCATTTTAACAGGTACAGAAACGATAAAGGAGCGCTTTGGATTCCTCATACGCTCCCTTATTCCATCTTCTATATTTAACATCTCTGCAACGGTATCAAATTGCTTGAGCGCCGTTTCGTAAAGGATATTGTTTGATTTCATCTCACGCCGTTACCTCTTTGATTAGATTATTTACTCCCGAACACAAAGTTGTCTGGGCATCGAAAGACATTATAATAAGTTAAAACGAAGAATGCAAGTCCGCGAGATATTTTTCCCACGCAGAAATTTTTTTCATATTATACTGCAAATCTAACCTATAACAAGCTTGATTATACTTATATAATTGAGTAATATGTTGTCAATGTTAGGCTATATAATATGACAAAAGGTTTCGCAAATGACGTAAAATAATATGATAATTGGGAAGTCTAATATAAAGTTATACCACGTAAAATTACTCTCACTTAAGAAAACTTAAGAAAACTAATGAATTTGCCTAATGCAGATCAGGCACAAGTGGATCGTAAGAAAATTACGGAATACTTGTTGTGTATATCACATCCAGATGGGAGCAATAAAGCGAGTTTTTTTTCTCAATTTGGTTTCACGCTAGAAAATTGGAGAATATTAGCAGAATCTTTGCGCAAACATGGGGCAACCTATAATGTGACAAAAGTTGTTGAATCTGAATATGGCACACGTTATAGTGTAGATGGATTGTTAGAAACACCAGATAGCCGCAATCCATATGTAAGGACTGTTTGGATAATAGAAAAACAGTCTACAACACCAAGATTGATTACTGCACACCCAAAATAGGAGGAAAACCATGATAAAAGAGCATGATCGAATTGTTTTGTTGAAAGACTTACCGGAGGATGGTTTGCAGGCTGGTGATGTCGGTACGGTTATTCATATTCATCGTCAAGGTGAAGCATTTGAAGTCGAATTTATGACACTTGACGGTGGAACAGTTGCTGTTATAACTTTGCTTTCATCTCAAATACGAGCAGTTAGTAAAAGGGACATCACCCATGTTAGAGAACTTGCTGTCTCTTGATTAAAAAAGGATTTTGCTGACTTTTAAATTTATAAACAAATCTTCTGGTTATAAGAAGGCGTTCAACCTGACGCCTCATTCTCGGTCGAAGTTAGAGTTGTTGTATTACTAATATTGATTGAGTAAGTTAAGTTTTATTAATCGTATCGGCGCAGGTTAACTTGCTCATTAGGTAATGCTTTGGCTCTTGTGATAAGAGGTTGGAAGGCGAATCAAAGGTTGTCCTATTTGTCGATTCTCTCCAATGCAAGCAGGAATCCGTATATGATTGCCTGTGGCCTTGGAGGACACCCAGGAATGTAAACATCTACAGGAACAACATTATCAATCCCATTTTTTGTGGCATAACAATTACTGAAAATACCCCCGCTACATGCACACGCACCCAGGGCAATAACCATCTTCGGCTCAGGGGTGGCATGATAGGTTTTTATCAACGCTGTTTCAAGATTTCTTGTTGGGGGTCCGGTAACAAGCAGACAATCAGCATGGCGTGGCGATGCAACAATATCAATTCCAAATCTCTGTAAATCATGGACAGGACTGTTGTATAAGGCAACAACCTCCCATTCACAACCATTACAAGAGCCAGCATCCACCTCACGAACATGTAATGAACGTCTGAACATAGAAAATATCTTTTCTTTTAGTTTTTCCCCAAGTTCCTCAACTGGCGCTGTTGTGTCAAGCCCTGCCTTAACTAAAAGGTCTTCCTTATTTGTTGCAGCAAGTTCAAAATCATTGGTAATCGTGATAGCTTTGTAAGGACATGCTTCTTCACACATGCCGCAAAATACGCATTTTGCATGATCCAACCGCAAGTATCGCTTCCCTTTGTCCTCGATCCATGTATAAGCATTTGTTGGGCATACCTCCACACACACATTGCACTGCTTACACCGCTCGTTATCTATCTCAATCCTGCCCCGAAAACGCAAAGGAGCGGGTTCTTTTTGTTTTGGATATTTTGAGGTAACTACGCCCGTTTGGAAACTTTTTTGAAATTTTGTAAACATATAAAAACCCTTACCAACAAGCCACTAAGACATAAAGGGATTGACAATAAATAATCTGAACAAGTTTGTTTTCCAACACTTTGAAGATCCGGTACTGTCAGGGCTAAAGCCCAATTCAGATAAGACCGGCACTAACCCCAGCCTTAAGACTGGGGTTAGTGGATACACGCATACTAGGGCTTTAGCCCTGATGGCACAGCAACATGAAGTTGTTCATGTTATTTATTGTCAATCCCAAAGGCACAAAAATAAAATTCTCTATGAACGCCGTATGCAGCATCAACAATCTTTTTTGCTATATCCTCCTCTTTTTCAGGAAGAGGCTTGTAATCCATTTTTCTTTCTGCGTGCCTTTTTGTCTTTGTGGCAAAATTAATTTACAGATCAGTACACGAATAACATAACTCGAAACTCTTGTTAATCAAAGGAAAATCAGGAACGATGTTGCCGGGAATCGTATAAGGAATAGCAGGCCAGTTACAGAAAGAAGGGGAACGCACCTTATACCTGAACAACTTATTATTTGGCGCCGTCATGATCCAGTAAATATTTTCACCACGGGGCGATTCTACATAGCTCAGGGCTTGTTTATAAGGAGGAAGTTCCTTCATTGAGGTTTTTATAGGACCTTCAGACATTTTATCAAAGCATTGTTCAATAATATACATGGACTGATAAATCTCATCTACCCTCACCCGTATCCTTGCAAGCACATCCCCCTCATAATGAAAGATAGAAATATCAAAATCTACTTCGTCATAAGCTGCATAAGGGTGAATAAGTCTGGTATCGGTAGCAATACCAGAAGCCCTTGCGGCTACGCCGACAACCCCTAGCTCCTTAGCAATTTCTGTCGATAGTCTCCCCGTAGTTTCAAGCCTGTCTAACAGAGAGGAAGATGCAAACATAATATTCGTAAGCTCTTTGAAATCCTTTTTGACATGACTGAGCGTATTTAAAATATGTTTTTTTAAATCATCGTCAATATCAAATCGCACACCGCCAATCGTAAACATCCCTCTTAAATACCGGTTGCCGCAAATGGTCTCATTGAGTTGTTGCATACGCTCACGAATCCTGAACCCATGTGCGATTCCTAAAAGGAATGCAGCGCCCGCACAGATATTGCCAACATCACCAATATGATTGTAAAGCCTTTCCAATTCTAAAACAATAGTCCGTATAAATTTTGCACGCGGTGGAATTTCAATACCTGCGACCTTTTCAATAGCCTGACAGTATCCTGTCGCATGAGAAGCTGCACAAACGCCACAAATTCTTTCTGCAAGAAAAAGAGCCTTTGTATATGGCATAGTTTCAAAGATCTTCTCCGTACCCTTATGCGTATAAAAGAGCTTTGCATCTAAGTAAAATATACTATCGCCTACCGCGCTAAACCTAAAATGACCAGGCTCAATAATACCAGCATGAATAGGGCCAACCGGTATTTCAAAGACCCCTTCTCCTTCTACTCTAAAAAACGGTAATTTGGATTCTTGAAAGGGTATGCGGGTATTAATAGCAAAATCTTTTCTTAAAGGATACGTCTTTTCGGGCATATTCCCGTGCAATACAAGCGTATATGGGTCGGGATGCCCAACTGGCTCAAGCCCGAACATATCCTTAATCTCACGCTCATACCAATGGGCGGCTGGTATTTTTGGAGTAATTGACGGGAATTCAGGTTG
>MHZD01000215.1:4229-5652 GCA_001828645.1 Planctomycetes bacterium RIFOXYC2_FULL_41_27
TCCTGAAGTACTTATCTATACTTCTCTCATCATTACAAATCATAGAAGAGAGAGTTGCATGAAAGGTATCCCGGATATACATACATACCTCCACAAGATTTTCCTTTTTTGTGGAGATATATATTTCGTTTTCCAGAAAACTTTTCGTGACAGAAATAACCTCTCTGAATTGACTGATCAAAGTATCGATGTAGAGTTGCCTGCCGTTACTCATTACGCATTCCTTATAATATCATAGATACGACTTAGTATTTCACGCAAAAGGGGTGGCACATAGAAACTGATAACCAGCACAAAGAACAAAAGGAAGAGCATTGGCGCAATGGTAAATTTACTTATCTCTCCTTTGGGAATAGCTTCAGGAGATACGCCAAAAATCATCGTGAATATATTACGTATATATCCAACAAAAACAAGCGCGATGCATACTATAAGCAATGCGCTGAATATGATGATGAATGCATTTCCACTTGAAAAGCCATCAGCAAGCACCATGAACTCACTAACAAATATATTAAACGGCGGTGTGCCTGTAATGGCGAAAACAGCGATTATCAAAATGATCCCTGTAACAGGCATGGCATTAATAACCCCTTTTATACCTTCCATTGTACTTGTTTTATATTTCAAAAATAGATTGCCAGCGCAAAAAAACAAGAGGGATTTCGTTACGGCATGGTTAAATGCATGCAACTCTGCGCCGTAAACACTATACATACCTCCAAAACCTATTCCAAGCGCGATAAACCCCATATGCTCTATACTGCTAAAGGCGAACAGGCGTTTATAATCCCTTTGCACGAGGATAAAAGGTATTGAAACGATGACAGAAATAAGCCCAAACACCATGAGGAGTGTGCATGAATAGCTGCTGCCTACACATTTTGATGTTAAGATATGGTATCGTATGATAGCATACAAGGAACAATTTAATAGCACGCCAGAAAACATGGCGCTTATAGGTGAAGGCGCCATACTGTGCGCATCCGGGAGCCACGTGTGCATCGGGGCAAGACCTGCCTTTGTGCCATATCCGATTAAGATAAAGAGAAATGCCAGTTTTATAAGATGCGGCTCAGCCCTATCTGCCACGGCAAGCAATCCCGTCCAATTCAGTGCGTACCCAATTTCACCAAGAACACCTTTGGACGAATGATAAGTTAGTATAACACCAAACAATGCCAATGTGATTCCCACCGTACAAATGATGATATACTTCCACGCCGCCTCCTGATGTTGTTTTTTATTGTAAAAGCCGACCAGAAACGTGGTAGATAGTGTAGTACCTTCAATTGCCACCCACATGATTCCGAGGTTATTTGTCACACACGCCGCTAACATGGTGAAGATAAACATATGAAAGAGGAAGTAGTACAATCGTAACTTCTTTTGTGTAACCACGCCTTCATGAAGTTCTGCCGCC